>CAUQPA010000051.1:0-13338 GCA_963519325.1 uncultured Pseudomonas sp.
TGCCCTGCACCTGGCCTACCGGGGGAAGCATGCCCCAGGTCTTGGTGTGGCTGGCATAGTTCAGCAGGGCGCCCGCGAGCTCTTCGTGCAGCGCCAGGCGAGCCGCGTGATCCTTGGCCGCCTCGTAGTTGGTCAAGGCGTATTGCAGCACGTCCCACGCTTGGATGCCCTTGGGCAATGGCAGCCCACCACGCTGACACGCGGCGCGGTAGCCCTCGACCGAGAGCTGTGTGACCAACCGGGCGCCGTGCTCCGGATTCACCGAATAGATCCAGACCGGCACCGTGTTGGTGGGGTTGCCCTGCACCACCGCGTTCCAGTCCGCCTGCTGGGTGGCCGCCTCGAAGCGCTTTCTCTCTGCTTTCTTGATGTCGTCCATTACCAGGCCCCCTACTCGTCCAATCCAGTATCGCCGGCGCCTTTCCACAGCCGCTCTGCGACCTGGCGGATCAGCACGAGATCGTCCTGTGTGCTTGCCGAGTCGGGTAGGTGACCGATGAACGCCAGCTGCGCGACTTCGCGGCAGAAGTCCGGGCGCGAATAACCGGATGCCAGTAGGCCCTGGTAGGAATTTTTTCCGAGCAGCCGCTCGGCCGCGGCGTCGAAGTGTTTCTGTGTTGCCATGTTCCGAATGCCTCGAGAGTTGTGAGAGATCCGTTGCACGCTATCGAGAATTTGAAAAATGCAACTCGGTACCGGCTGCGGCTCGATGCAAGCCGCGCAGGCGCCGGTTGCCACTCCTGGCAGCACAAGTTGGGTTCGCCCTCGGCCAATCCCTGGGGTCTAGCCATCCAGTATCGGGGGTTGTGGCATCCAGGGCCCCCAAAAAAGGCCGCCGGGGCGGCCTCATGTGTAGGGCCTGATTTCACGTAACGGCTACTTATCGGAAGTCGGCGGTGTTACGGCCAAATAGTAATGTCGCGATCCAGCCAGATAGAAATGTCCCGATCACGTATTGCAGCTAGCCTACCGGCTTTGCAGCCGATGCGGAGCGATCAGGATGTCAGCCTACGAGCGGATCACGATGAGCCTACGCGAAGTCGATCGCCTCAAGGTCATCCAGGCGGTGACCGAGGGTTTCCTTACGCCCACACGCGCTGCCCAGCGCCTGCAGCTGACAACACGGCAGGTTCACCGCCTGGTGCAGCGTTACCGGGACACCGGCGTATCAGGGCTGATCTCTAGAAAGCGCGGCCAGCCCAGCAATCACCAGTTGCGTCCCGGCCTTGAGCGGCGCGCCGTCACCCTGATCCGCACGCATTACCAGGATTTCGGTCCCACGCTTGCTGCCGAGAAACTGGCCGAGTGCCACGGCTTGCGTCTAGCCAAGGAAACGGTTCGGCGCATCATGATGGATGCCGGCTTGTGGACGCCGCGTCGGGCACGACCGCCTAAGGTGTACCAGCCACGTAATCGCCGAGCTTGCCTCGGCGAGCTGATCCAGATTGATGGCAGCGATCATCGCTGGTTCGAGGATCGTGCGCCGGCGTGCACCCTCTTGGTCTACATCGACGACGCCACCAGTCGCCTGATGCACCTGGCGTTCACCCGTAGCGAATCGACCTTCAGCTACTTCCAGGCCACCCGTGCCTATCTGGAACACCATGGCAAGCCTGTCGCCCTCTACAGCGACAAGGCCAGCGTGTTCCGGGTCAATAGCAAGGATGCCCAGGGCGGTGCTGGTCACACGCATTTCGCTCGGGCCATGTTCGAGCTGAACATCGATACTTTCTGCGCCAACTCCAGCCAGGCCAAGGGGCGCGTCGAGCGTGCCCATCTCACCCTGCAGGATCGCCTGGTCAAGGAGCTGCGACTACGAAATCTCAGCACTGTCGAGGCGGCGAACGCCTATCTGCCGTTGTTCATGGCTGATTACAACCGGCGCTTCGCCAAACCGGCCCGCTCTGATTTCGATGCCCACCGCGCAGTACGTGACGACGAGGACCTGACTCTAGTCTTGACGTGGCGAGAGCCGCGTCGAGTGTCGAAAAGCCTAACGCTGCAATACGACAAGCGCCTCTATGTTCTGCACGATACGCCGCAAACCCGAGCATTGGCTGGCCGCTACGTAGAGATCTATCACTACCCAGACGGCCGGATCGAGGTGCGATCGGAAGGCGCTGCCTTGCCTTACGGCATTCTCGATCAGCTGCCTGAGGTCAACCAAGGCGCTATCGTCGAGAACAAACGGCTGGGGCACGTCTTGCAAGTGGCGCAACTGATGCAAGAGCAGCGCGACAATCGGCGCTCTCATTCGGTACCTGGCAATCCAAGGCCTACTAAAGCCCAACGCTCAGAGCCGGCGAAGAAAAAAGCAAAAGAGTTGATGCCAGAGGACCTCCTAGCTGCTCTTCACAAAAGCCCACTACCAAAGCGTAACCGTCATGCGTCAGTCGATTAGCGCTGAGGGCCTGGCCGCCCTAGTTGCAGCCGGGGCCGCTTGGGATGTGCGTGCTAGTCCAGGCCCTGAAGGGCACGGATGGCAGCTACAGGTGCGCTACAGCAAAGAAAGCCGACATTTTCCTCTCCGCTCCCGGCGCGAATTGGTGAGGGTGTTTCGGTCATTGAATGCGCTCAACCGGTACGCGCAAAGTGTTGGAATACGCAGGTATAGGGTGGAGAACTAGGGGACTCGGCTGCCAACCCAGGGAGCGACCGGGGAGACCTGCCTTTGCATTCGCGGTCACTTCGGCCGGATAAGCACCTTCCAAAGGCTCGAATACATCTGTAAATTCGAATATTCGAAATCACAGATATAAAGGCTGCCCATGTACCTTCAGCCGCACACCTTTTTCAAATGCCTCGGTGACGAAACCCGAGCCCGGATCATGCTCATGCTCGCCGCTGAGGGCGAGCTATGCGTTTGCGAATTGATTTGGGCGCTCGACGATAGCCAGCCGAAGGTCTCTCGCCACCTGGCTCAACTCCGCGTCTGCGGTTTGCTGGAGGATCGCCGTCAAGGTCAGTGGATCTATTACCGCATTCATCCCGAGCTGCCTCAATGGGCAATGGAAGTGCTCCAGGCAACGCTCGAGGCGAACCGCTCTTGGCTTGGCGAAGATCAGGGCCGCCTTGCTTCGATGGAAGGTCGTCCGGTACGCCGGGTTTCCTGTTGCTAAGTGACTTCGGAGACCTGACATGCTGTTGGCAATTTCAATTTTTCTCATCACGCTGGTGCTGGTGATCTGGCAACCTCGCGGGCTTGGCGTGGGCTGGAGCGCGTCGGCTGGAGCGATACTCGCCTTGCTGACGGGTGTGGTTATGCTCAGCGACATTCCATTGGTCTGGCACATCGTGTGGAACGCCACCGCGACGTTCATCGCGGTCATCATCATCAGCCTTCTGCTGGATGAGGCGGGCTTTTTCGAGTGGGCTGCACTTCACGTGGCTCGCTGGGGCCAGGGCAGCGGTGCGCGCCTGTTTGTGCTCATGGTGCTCCTCGGGGCAGCCGTCTCAGCGCTATTTGCCAACGATGGCGCAGCCTTGATTCTGACCCCCATCGTCATCGCGATGCTGACTGCGCTGCGCTTCAGTCCGGCAGCAACCCTGGCTTTCGTTATGGCCGCTGGGTTCATTGCCGACACGGCCAGCCTGCCCCTGGTTGTCTCAAACCTGGTGAACATCGTCTCCGCGGATTTCTTCGACATAGGGTTCGCTCGATACGCCTCGATCATGTGGCCGGTGAATCTGGTAAGCGTAGTGGCGACCCTGGGGATGCTCTGGTGGTTCTATCGAAAAGAGGTGCCACCTTCGTATTCACCGGAGGTGCTACGCCGACCAGAGCAGGCGATCAGGGATCGCCCTACGTTTATTGCTGGCTGGTGGGTGCTGTTGCTCCTACTGGTCGGCTTGTTCGCTCTTGAGCCGCTTGGCATTCCTATCAGCGCTGTTGCCGCCGCCTGTGCGTTAGTGCTGCTGATCATTGCAACGAAGGGTCATGTGATCTCGACACGTAAGGTGTTGCTAAATGCGCCCTGGCAGGTCGTGCTGTTCTCACTTGGCATGTACCTAGTGATCTATGGGTTGAAAAATGCCGGGCTGACGGAGGGGCTCAGCTCGTTGCTTGCCACCTTTGCCGATCATGGCCTGTGGGCTGCCACGTTGGGCACCGGCTTCACCGCTGCGCTGCTGTCCTCTGTCATGAACAACATGCCCAGCGTGCTGATCGGCGCTTTGTCGATCCAGGGCAGTGGCGTGACCGGACTGGTGCATGAAGCCATGGTGTACGCCAACGTCATTGGCTGCGACCTGGGCCCGAAGATCACGCCTATTGGCAGTCTGGCAACGCTGCTGTGGTTGCATGTCTTGGCTCAGAAAAACATCCGCATTACCTGGGGTTACTACTTCAAGGTTGGCTGTGTCCTCACCTTTCCCATTCTGCTCACGACGCTGGCAGCCCTTGCCGTGCGTTTGAGCATCACTGCTTAGGAGTCACCTTATGAAGATCCTGTTCATGTGTACGGCCAATAGCTGCCGCAGCGTTCTTTCCGAAGGGTTGTTCAACCAGATGGCGCCGGCCGGCTTTACGGCTATCAGTTCGGGAAGCTTCCCGAGTGGCAAACTCAATCCACGAGCGGTAAGCACTTTGCAAGGCTTGGGCATCGACACGTCGGGCCTGTACAGCAAGGGATCTGAGGTGTTCGCCGACACTCCCCCCGATATCGTCATCACCGTATGTGACAAGGCTGGCGGTGAGCCTTGCCCGGTGTATTTTGGCCCAGCCATTAAGAGCCACTGGGGACTATCTGACCCCTCCGATGTAGAAGGCAGCGATGAGGCTATCCAGGCCGCTTTCGACGCAACTGTTGAGCACATCAAAAGGCGATTCGCAGCATTCTTCGCGCTGGATCTAGTAGCGCTTCAGGGCGCGGAGCTGAAGCAGGCGCTGGATCGGATCGGAGCACTGTGATGAGCGATTTAGAGATGGAATCTGCCGAGACCTTGCCGGCCCTCGATTTGTCGCTGCTGGATCTGCCCAGCACAAACAGGTTGGGGCTTTCAGACACCTCTGATACCAAGCCACGAATCCTTCTACTCTATGGGTCGAACAGGGAGCGTTCATTCAGCCGCCTGCTGACGCAAGAGGCCGCACGTCTGCTCCAGCTCATGGGCGCCGAGACCGTGATCTTTGATCCATCCGGGCTACCACTCCCCGATGACGCACCGGTCGACCACCCCAAGGTGCAAGAGCTGCGCGACCTGGTGCTCTGGTCAGAGGGGCAGGTGTGGTGTTCGCCGGAACGTCACGGCGCCATGTCTGCGGTACTCAAGGCGCAAATCGACTGGATTCCCCTGACCCTGGGCGCCGTACGGCCCACGCAGGGCAAGACACTCGCCGTCATGCAGGTTTCCGGTGGCTCTCAGTCGTTCAACACGGTGAACCAGATGCGGATTCTCGGGCGGTGGATGCGCATGCTGACCATCCCGAATCAGTCGTCTGTGCCGAAGGCTTATCTAGAGTTCGACGACGCGGACCGAATGAAGCCTTCCGCGTATTACGACCGTGTGGTCGATGTGATGGAGGAATTGGTGAAGTTTACTTTGCTGGTTCGTGGCCGTGAGGATTACCTCGTTGATCGCTACTCGGAGCGAAAAGAAAGCGCGGACGCTTTATCGGCCAGGGTCAATCAGCGCTCTATCTAGCCCCGAGCGAATGGAATGATCGCTGGGCGCTAACCAAGCTAGCCCAGCGCAACGGCAGAAACTGAGTCCAGGTCTGTTCGACTGACCTCTTGTTTTGACATTTCTACTTGGCCGGCGCAACGACATCTGTACTGAGCCTTGAAACGGCGTGTTACGGCCAAGTAGTAATGTCGCGATCCAGCCAAATAGAAATGTCCCGATCACCTGTGGTCGCTAGCCTACCGGCTTTGCTAGCGATACGGAGCGATCAGGATGTCAGCCCACGAGCGGATCACGATGAGCCTACGCGAAGTAGATCGTCTCAAGGTCATCCAGGCGGTGACCGAGGGTTTTATCACGCCTACCCGCGCTGCCCAGCGGCTGCAGCTGACAACACGGCAGGTTCACTGCCTTGTGCAGCGTTACCGGGACACCGGCGTATCAGGGCTGATCTCCAGAACGCGCGGCCAGCCCAGCAATCACCAGTTGCGTCCCAAAGCGCAACCGTCATGCGTCAGTCGATTAGCGCTGAGGGCCTGGCCGCCCTAGTTGCAGCCGGGGCCGCTTGGGATGTGCGTGCTAGTCCAGGCCCTGAAGGGCACGGATGGCAGCTACAGGTGCGCTACAGCAAAGAAAGCCGACATTTTCCTCTCCGCTCCCGGCGCGAATTGGTGAGAGTGTTTCGGTCGCTCGACGCGCTCAATAGGTATGCACAGAGCGTTGGGATACGGGGCTTCAGAGTAGAAAGCTGAAATGGGTGCTCATGCTGCTGCTCAGTGTCTCCCTGCAGAGTTCGGATATATCCAATGTGGGCTCAAGGCTCACTAGTCCTAATAGGCCCTGGGGTATGGAAAGAACAATCCGCTAGCCCTTGCAGAATACCGCAGGACTCGATGGGGCGCGCTCCACCGCACCTTTCACGTAAGGCAGTCATGTGCTGCTTTAGCTGCAGTAATGCCACGATCCGCGCCTCCACCTGCTGGAGATGGGAATCCAGCAGCGCGTTGACCTCGCTACAGTCCTGCCTTGGGTTTTCGCGCAGGCCCTGCAGGGCACGAATCTCGGCATGCGTCATGTCCAGCGTGCGGCAGTGCAGAACGAACTGCAATTGCCCAAGGTGTGCCTTGCTGTACAACCGGTAATTCCCGGCGCTACGTGCTGGCTCCGACAACAGCCCTTCCTTCTCGAAGTAGCGGATGGTCACAACTTCGCATCCTGTGAGCCGGGCTAGCTCCCCAATCCTCATGTCCACTTCGGCCGCCTTGAGTGCTTGACTCTATAGTAACTATAGGGATTGTAATGCTCCCCATTCAACGGTGAAAGTGGGGGCTGACATGAGCGATTGCGGATCAAAGGGGTGCGGTTGCAGCTCGGCTGCGTCAGGCCCTCTTCTTACGCCCGAACCGACGGCCAGCGCCCTGGCCGAGGCTAGGGAAGCTCACTACCTTATTCAGAATATGGACTGCCCCACAGAGGAAGCGCTCATTCGGCGCAAGCTGGGGGGCTTGTCCGGCGTTGTCGGCTTGGAATTCAACCTGATGAAGCGCACGCTGATCGTACGGCACAACCTGCCTTCGCTGACCCCATTGGAAGAAGCCTTGTCAGCGGTCGGTATGCAGGCGGTGCGTCAGGGAGACGACCCGAGCACGCAGATTACCCGTCTTGGCATAGCCCAGATGGATTGCCCTAACGAAGAGACCCTGATTCGGAAAAAGCTCACCCTTCTTCCTGGTGTAGTTGATCTGGACTTCAATCTGATGCAGCGCACATTGACTGTGCGTCATACCGCCAGCGCGCTAGCCAAGGTACTCGATGCGATCCAGTCGCTAGGCTTCGAAGCTCAGGAGCTGGACACCCAGAATTATCGCACTCCACCATCAAGGGCCTATAGCGACTCGACGCCGTGGCTGCCGCTCGGCTTCTCTCTTGCTGCTGCAATAGCCGCTGAGGGCATGTACTGGTATCTAGGTGGCAATCATTGGTCGGTCCTGGTACTGGCGTTGATTGCCATCTCCCTGGGTGGGTTGTCCACTTACAAAAAGGGCTGGATAGCGCTTAAGAACCGCAATCTCAACATGAACGCCCTAATGTCGATTGCCGTCACCGGGGCCATGTTGATCGGCCATTGGCCGGAAGCGGCGATGGTGATGGTGTTATTCGCCCTCGCCGAGGTCATTGAGGCCAAATCGCTGGATCGTGCCCGCAATGCCATCCGGGACCTACTCGATCTAGCCCCCGAACAAGCCACGGTGCAGCAGCCTGACGGTACTTGGCTCGATGTGGAGGCCAAGCAGGTCGCTATCGGTAGCCGGGTGCGGGTGCGGCCGGGCGAGCGCATCGCGCTCGATGGTGTGCTGCTAGAGGGCGGCTCCACCGTGAGCCAAGCGCCGATCACTGGGGAAAGCCTTCCCGTTGAAAAGGCCCCCGGCGATCCGGTCTATGCCGGCACTATCAACGAGTCTGGATCCTTCGAATATCGCGTCACGGCGGTGGCCGGCAACTCCACCTTGGCACGCATCATCCAAATGGTGGAAGAGGCGCAAGGCAGCCGCGCTCCAACCCAGCGCTTCGTCGATCAATTCGCCCGCTGGTATACGCCTGCCGTTTTCGTGCTAGCAATTGCCGTGGCGGTACTACCTCCCCTGCTTCTGGGCGCAGCTTGGATGGATTGGCTCTATCGGGCCCTGATTCTGCTGGTGGTGGCCTGCCCCTGCGCCTTGGTCATTTCCACTCCGGTCACCATCGTCAGCGGACTGGCTGCCGCAGCACGCCAAGGCATCCTCATCAAGGGTGGCGTTTATCTGGAGGATGGTCGCAAGCTGCGGTGGCTAGCCTTGGACAAGACCGGCACGCTCACCCACGGCAAACCCGAGCAGACCGACGCTATCTCCTTGAACAGCGCCTTGACCGATAGCAGTCGCAGCATTGCAGCGAGTCTCGCTAGCCGCTCTGACCATCCGGTATCCAAAGCCATCGCGAAAGCCGCCGTTGGCGACGGTGTGGTGCTGCGAGAGGTCGGGGAGTTTGCCGCGCTGCCTGGCCAGGGCGTACGCGGTGTGATCGATGGACAGACCTATCATCTTGGAAACCATCGAATGGTCGACGAATTGAGGGGGTGCTCCTCGGACCTGAAACAGCGCATCACGGCGCTCGAAAGCGAGGGCAAGACCGTGGTGATGCTGGTAGGGGCTGACGATGTACTGGCGATCTTCGCTGTCGCCGACACCATCAAGGACAGCAGCCGCAATGCGATAGCCGAGCTGCATGCGCTGGGTATCCAGACCGTGATCCTGACGGGCGATAATCCACATACCGCCCAAGCGATTGCTGCTCAGGCCGGAATAGATCGCGCCCAAGGTAACCTGCTACCGGCCGACAAGCTGCGCGAAGTCGAACAGCTTGCCCAGTCCAGTAAGGTCGGCATGGTAGGAGACGGTATCAACGATGCCCCGGCATTGGCACGCGCCGACATTGGCTTTGCGATGGGGGCTGCGGGCACCGACACGGCCATCGAGACAGCAGACGTGGCCCTCATGGACGATGATCTGCGCAAGATTCCAACCTTTGTGAAGCTCTCTCGCGCCACCGCTCAGGTGCTCTTGCAAAACATCGTGCTTGCACTTGGCCTAAAAGCCGCTTTTTTGCTGCTGACCTTCACTGGGCAAGCAACCATGTGGATGGCCGTATTCGCCGATATGGGAGCCAGCCTCTTGGTAGTGGGCAACGGGCTAAGGTTGCTGCGCCAATAAGCTGGCATTCCTCGTTGATGACCGGGAGGGTTTGAAAGGTGTCCCACGGCAAATCCTCGCGCCAATCACAACTGCAGTTACTGGGTTACCCAGCCTTCGGGCAGGCCGTAAGGTCTGCTTCAGCACCTCGATCGTTTCGGGCGAGATAAGCAGCTTCATGGGCAGGGGTATGTGTACATTCGTATATGCGTAAAAACGAATAAACAGGTTGCCCGAGTATCCTCGCGCTGCTTGCTGCATTGGAAGACGTTGTAGTTCGTCTGCAGAAAGACGCTGGTCGGGAAGTCCTGCATATGCAGCCCTGTCTATAACAGCTCCGGGTTAGTTATTGACATGTCTACGCTGCCATATCGACCAGCATCGTGCTCACACCTATCTATTGGTGGGGGAACAAAGCGCTTCCGCTTCGCCTTGTTCATCAAAGTTGGTTACGGGCGTAATTGCTGGAGGAAATGTCAGCGTGAAGCGCGTCATTCCATTATGAGATTCGGCCTGCACCAGGCCCCGGTGAGAAATCATAATCGCGCGGACGATCGCCAACCCTAATCCACTGCCGCCTGTAGGTTGATCGCCAGCCCGGTAAAAGCGATTGAAGACATTCGATAACTCATCCGGATCTATGGGAGATCCTTGGTTTATCACAGCTGCCCATCCACCACCTTCCTCTTGCGCGCCAAGCTCTACTATCACAGCCGTTCTTGGATAAGCGTGGCGAATAGCGTTTGATAGCAGGTTCGATAGCGCACGCTGGATCATCAACTTGTCGCCCTCGACTTGAAGCTGTCCTTTGACTACTAGCTCTATTTCGCGCGCTTCGGCATAAGCCTCAAACAGGCTACAGACCTTAAGTGTCTCTTGCTCGACGGCCACTTGGCTCAGTGAGGTTAGCGGTTCGTGGCTGTCCAGACGCGCGAGGAGGAGCATGTCCGCGACAATACGGCTCAAGCGGTCCAGTTCGTCTAGGGAGTCCTCCAAGGCCTTTTGATACGTGGCCTCGTCACGCTTCCGGCTAAGTACCATCTGCGTTCGACCTATGAGGATCCCGAGCGGGGCGCGCAATTCATGGGCAACGTCGTCTGCAAAGCGGTCTAGTTGCTGCACGCCCGTATTGAGGCGCTCCAACATCGTGTTCAGCGCGATGGCTAGATCAGCTACTTCTGCAGGCAGATTGGTGTCATCCACTCGCAATGTCAGCTGCCGGGTAGTAATCGCACGGGCAGTACGGCGGAAGTGGCGTAACGGCGCAAGGCCCTGATAACCCGTCCACCACGCCGCGGCGCCAATCAGCAGTAGCAGAATCGGCAGACTTATCAAGGCTGCACGTAGGAAAGCATCCAACAAAAATCTATCACTGCTGCGGTCCTGGCTGAGCAGTAGCTGTAGTGGAGGCAGCGATGGGATGGTCAGGCTAGTCCGGATAGTTAATAGATCGTGGCCGTCATCAGAATGCCAGGCCAACGTCTGGGCGTCTGGCCAACGGCCCGGCCGTAGCTCATCGGCATAGGCATGGGAGCCAAGCCCATACAGGGGTGTGTCCTCTTCCGCCGAAAGCACGGTGACCGACAGCTCATCGTGGCCGAGCAGAGCGTCAGCTAGTACGTGCTGCCAAGGCGCTTTGGTAGGATTTGCAGGACGCTCTTCCAGGCTGTGCTGGATCTGCCCTAATTTGGCTTGCAGCTGGTCAACAGCACGCTTATCAAGCTCCCGCTCTAGAACGCTGTACACCATAACGACCAAGATGATAGCCAGCAGCAAGCCCACGCTCGTGACGATCATCCCCAGGCGCAGGGCGAGGCTCATGGGTCTCATGAACGGCGCTCCATCACGTAGCCAACGCCTCGTACTGTATGGATAAGCGCCTCCCCGAAGGGCTCATCGACCTTCATCCGCAAGCGTCGAACGGCGACTTCCACCACATTGGTGTCACAGTCGAAATTCATGTCCCAAACGCGCGAGATGATCTCGGTGCGGGAGAGCACTTCGCCCTGGCGTTGCATGAGCAGGTGAAGCAGCGCGAATTCCTTGCTGGTCAAGTCGATGCGCTGGTCCCCGCGAAACGCACGATGGCGAAAGGGATGCAGCTCAAGATCGGCCAGGTGCAGGGTATCACTGACCACTCGCGTTTCGCCGCGTCTGAGCAACGCGCGGATGCGGGCGAGCAACTCCGGAAACTCGAACGGCTTGGTCAGATAGTCGTCAGCGCCGGCGTCCAGTCCTCGGACGCGCTCGCTGGTTCGGCTCTGGCCCGTTAGGAGCATCACGCGGGTCTGCTTGCGTCGCCGCAGCAATTCCAGGACCTCCAGACCGTCCATAGTCGGCAGATTAATGTCCAGCAGGATCAGGTCGTAATCCTGCTGCAGAGCCAGATGCAGACCATCAATCCCGGTCGCGGCGCGATCAACCACATAGCCATTCTCCGTGAGGCCTTGCTGCAGATAATCCGCGGCGCGGGCTTCGTCTTCCACTATCAGTAAGCGCATCGTCTGTATCAGTCGTGTCGAGGATGTTGCGGAGGCTGAAGCCTGTAGCCGCTAGAGAGTCAAGCGATCAAGCGTGCCGGTATACCTGGACGGCGGCAACTTCCTTACAGCTTTGTAATGTTGGCGTCACCGGAGCGATAGGTGGCGCTCCCTAGAGTCGGCTCCGCTATCACGCGACGATCTCTTCGAACGTCGCGCCTTCTGCACAGGAGTCGCTGCAGTGCCGTTATCCCTTCCATGTCGATATCCCGCCCCATGGCGCCTGATGGGTCTGGCGCTGGGGCTAGGTCTGCTGCTCGCCGGCGGACCGGTCCAGGCCTCATCGCTGACCCTGGAGCAGGCGCTGGCCCAGGCCCTGCGCGACAATCCCGACTACCTGGCGGCCCGCCAGGAGACCGCCGCGGCCGCAGGTGCACGGCAGCAGGCAGGCCTCCTGCCCAACCCGGAACTCGCCTTCGAGGTCGAGGACACGCGCTCTGCCAGTCAGACGCGCAGTCTCACGCTCACCCAGCCCTTTGAACTGGGTGGCAAGCGCGCCGCCCGGGTGGCGGTGGCCGAGGCCAACGCTGGCGTGGTCAATGCGGACCTCGAGGCGCGACGCTATGCCCTCCGGGCGGACGTCATCCAGAGTTTTTACGAGTTGTTACTGGCCGCTGAAGGGGTGCGGCTCGCCGAGCAATCGCAGGCACTGGCACAGCGCAGCCTGGACAGCTCAGGGGCGCAAATTCGAGCGGGCAAGATTTCACCGGTATCGGGTACCCGCGCGGAGGTAGAACAGGTCACCCAGCGGCTGGAGCTGAGACGCGCACTGCAGCAGCGTGACAACGCGCGGGTAAGTCTTGCCCGCCAACTGGGTGTCTCAGTGATCGAACTCGGTGAGCCGGTCGGTGACCTGGATCGTCTGCCCGAACCTCCCGGCGAAGCCCGGCTGCTGCAGGCGATCCGCCAGACACCGGCGATGCTCAAGGCGCGGCAGCAGGTAGCCGCCGGGGATGCCGACGTCGATCTGCAGCGCAGCCAGCGCTATCCGGACGTGCGGGTGAGCCTGGGCAGCCAATACGACGAGCTCGAGGGGGAGCGGGTGAATCTGGTGGGCTTCTCGCTCCCGCTACCGCTCTTCGATCGCAACCAGGGCAACCTGCTCGCCGCGTCCAGTCGCGCTGACCAGGCCCGGGATCTACAGCGAGCGACCGAGCTGCAGATCCAGGCCGAAACCCTGCAGGCACTGCGCGACTGGCGTAGTGCATCAGCTGACGTCGACGACTTGCGCAACCGGGTTTTGCCGGCGGGCCAGCGTACGGTCGATGACCTAACTCGCGGCTTCTCGCTGGGACGTTTTGCCCAGCTGGATGTGCTGGAAGCCCAGCGCGCCCTCATTGCCGCTAGGGGGCAGTACCTGCTCTCTCAACGTGCGCAGATCAATGCCTGGGCCCGCCTCGAACGCCTCCATGGCCCGCTCTTCACCTCCCCATGACGCTACAGATCCC
>CAUQPA010000052.1:0-13301 GCA_963519325.1 uncultured Pseudomonas sp.
TCCCTATACCCGGGCGCTGCTGGACGCGGTGCTCACCCCCGATCCGGCGCTGGGGCTGCCGGCCTTGGGGCTCGGCAGCAGCTTTCCCAACCCCATTCAGCCGCCCAGCGGCTGCGCCTTTCACCCGCGCTGTCCGCGCTGCTTCGGCCCCTGCGCCGAGCGCTATCCCGAGCGCGCGGACATCCCCGGTGGCAGCAAGCGCTGCCACCTGCCGGAACCCGCCTGATCCGGGTCGCGCGCCTGCCCGATCCCTCGCCTACCACCGGAGCCTGTCATGACCAGTCGTACCCACGCCCTCGACCTCGCCGCCGCTCATTTCGACAGCGGCGCCTTCCGTGAGCGGCTCGCCGCCGCGGTCGCCCTGCCAACCGAAAGCCAGGAGCCCGAGCGCCAGGCGGAGCTGGGCCGCTACCTGGACGACTTCATCGCGCCCTATGTCGCCAGTCTCGGCTTCACCAGCCAGCGGCTGGACAATCCCGTCGCCGGCAAGGGGCCCTTGCTGATCGCCGAGCGCATCGAGGATCCGGCGCTGCCGACCCTGCTCAGTTACGGCCACGGCGACGTGGTCCGCGGCGACGCCGCCAACTGGCGGCCCGGCCTGGCTCCCTGGACGCTGGTGGCGGAGGGTGAGCGCTGGTACGGCCGGGGTACCGCCGACAACAAGGGCCAGCACCTGCTCAACCTCGCGGCGCTGGAACAGGTGATCGCCGCCCGCGGCGGACGCCTGGGCTACAACGTCAAGCTGTTGCTGGAGATGGGCGAGGAGATCGGCTCGGTGGGCCTGCGCACCTTCTGCCAGGCGCAGCGCGAGGCCCTGAAGGCCGACCTCTTCATCGCCTCCGACGGTCCCCGGGTCGCGGCGACGCGCCCGACGCTGTTCCTTGGCGCCCGCGGCACCTTCAACTTCGACCTGCACCTGGACCTGCGCGAAGGAGGCCATCATTCCGGCAACTGGGGCGGCCTGCTGGCCAACCCCGGCATCGTCCTCGCCCATGCCCTGGCCAGCCTTGTCGATGCCCGCGGCCAGATCCGCGTGCCGGGCCTCAAGCCCGCCGAGTTGCCCGCGGCGGTGCGGCGGGCCCTGGCGGACATCGAGGTCGGCGGCGCCCCTGGCGATCCGGCCATCGATCCGGGCTGGGGCGAACCGGGGCTGACGCCGGCCGAGCGGGTCTATGGCTGGAACACCTTCGAGCTGCTGGCCTTCACCACCGGCAACCCGGCGGCACCGGTCAACGCCATTCCCGGTAGCGCCCGTGCCCACTGCCAGATCCGTTTCGTCGCCGGCTGCGACTGCAACACCTTCATTCCCCTGATCGAGGCGCACCTGGCAGAACAAGGCTTCGCCGCGGTGCACGTGACCCGCGCCAAGGACGAGATCCTCCAGGCCTCGCGGCTGGACCCGGAAAATCCCTGGGTGGACTGGGCCCTGACCTCCCTGACCCGCACCCTGGGCGAGAAGCCCGCGCTGCTGCCTAATTTTGGCGGCGGCTTGCCCAACGACATCTTTGCCGACATTCTCGACCTACCCACCCTGTGGGTGCCCCATTCCTATCCCGCCTGCTCCCAGCACGCGCCCAACGAGCACCTCCTGGCCCCGGTCGCGCGGCAGGGGCTGCAACTCATGGCCGGCCTGTTCTGGGATCTGGGCGATCGCTGGAGTCGTCACTGATGTCGCTTGCCAAGACCACTGTGCTGGAGTGGCTCGCCACCCAGCGCGAAGCCATGACCAGCCTCCTGCAACGCCTGGTCGATACCGATTCCAACAGCTACGACAAGGCGGGCGTAGACGCCGTCGGTGCCGTGCTCGCCGCGTCCCTGGCGGAAGACGGCATCGAGGTCGCCCGTACGCCGATCGCCGAGTTCGGCGACGTCCTCGCCGCCCAGGTAGGACCCGCCACGGGCCCCGCGGTACTGCTGCTGGGCCACCGCGATACCGTCTTCCCCACCGGTACCGTGGCCAGCCGGGGCTTCACCCGCGATGCCAGCCAGGCCTACGGCCCGGGCGTCGCCGACATGAAGGGTGGCCTGGTGGCGAGCTGCTTCGCCCTGCGCGCCCTGCAGCGCGCCGGCCAGTTGCCGTTTCCGGTGCGGGTGCTCTACACCGGCGACGAGGAAATCGGCTCCGGCACGGCCCGGCCGCACCTGGAAGCGGCCGCGTGCGAGGCGCGGGCCGTGCTCAACTGCGAGCCCGGACGGGTCAGCGGCCATGTGGTCAAGGCGCGCAAGGGCGGCACCAGCCTCACCATCACCGTGAGCGGGCGGGCGGCTCACGCCGGGGTCAGCCACGCCGAGGGTGCCAGCGCCATCCAGGCCCTGGCGCTCAAGATCGTCAAGCTGCACGCCCTGACCGACTACGAGCGCGGTATCACCACCAACGTCGGCCTCATCGAGGGCGGTACGTCCAGCAATACCGTGGCACCCAGCGCCACCGCACGGCTCGACGTGCGCTTCGTCGCCCTGGCCGACTGGCCCGCCCTGCAGGCACGCATCGAGGCGATCGTCGCCGAGGTGGAGGTGCCGGGTACCTCGGCCAGCGTCACCCCCACCAGCCTGTTCCTACCGATGGAAGAGCACCTGAGCCGCGACCTGCTGGCGCTCTACCAACGCGAGGCCCAGGCACTCGGCTTCAGCGTGGAGGGGGAGTTCACCGGTGGCTGCGCCGACTCCGGCTTCACCGCCAGCCTCGGCGTGCCCACCCTCTGCGGCCTGGGTCCTGTGGGCGCCAAGGTGCATACCGAGGCCGAGTTCCTGCTGCTCGATACCCTGGTCCCGCGGACCCAGGCGCTGGTCGCCACCATCCTGGCCCTGGCGGTAAAGGCCTGATCCCCTTGTCGGTTTACGAGCCATAGCTGCCCTTTGTTTGGGGCAACGCTCGGCCGGAATCTGACACTGCCGGCGACGACCCGCATTGCTATGGAGAACGGTAGTGGCGCAGCCTTTCGTCAGGGGAGACGAAAGGCCCTTCCTTGACAGCCAAGTTATCTGGGCAAATACTCGCTGCAAGATTCATATAGATGACTAGATAATAAGGTGAATAAAGTCGATGAATTCCTTATCCAGTGATGCCCGACTGCCGCTGTACCAACGCCTGCGTGACCAATTGGCCGAGCAGATCGCCAATAATCGCTGGCGTCCGGGGGAGGCGATCCCTACCGAAGCTGCGCTGTCTGCGGAATATCAACTGTCCACCGGCACGGTGCGCAAAGCGATTGATGCGTTAGTCAACGAGGGCATTCTGGAGCGTCAGCAAGGGCGAGGGACGTTCATTCGGCGAGCGCAGTTTCAATCCTCCTTGTTCCGTTTCTTCCGATTCCAGACTGTTTCCGGTGAGCGCCAGGTCCCGGAGAGTCGCATCCTTTCGATCGAGCCCGTCGCAGCACCTTCGGCCGTAGCGCAAGCGCTAGGGTTGCCCGCCGATGCGCTCGTCATTCGTATTGTCCGGGTGCGTCTGCTCGATGTTAAGCCGGTGCTCGCCGAAGAAATCTGGTTGCCCCGCCAGCGGTTTCAGGCGCTGCTGGAGATCGACCTCAGTCGCGAAGGGCCGCTGCTGTATCCGATCTACGAAGAAGTGTGCGGACAGGTCGTTGCATCGGCCGAGGAAACGCTGACCGCTGAATCGGTGAATGACGTGCATGCCCGATTGCTCCAGGTAGCAGTCAACAGTCCGGTGATCGTAATCGAGCGTTTGGCCCGCGATTACGCGGGTAGCCCGCTGGAATGGCGTCGCTCGCGCGGCCACGCGGAGCATTTCCGCTACCGCGTGGATATTCGCTAACGCCTGTCTGCGTAGCGAAGCGTTCTGCGGCGGCTGGATCGCCGCCCGATTGCTGTTTGTGTGCCTGAGTTGACCCCGTCGCGGTGGGGTTGGCAGTCGGCTGCCTTGCATAACACCTATAAGGATAAGAATCATGTTCAGCTGGTATCGCCACATCACCCCTCGTGAGCGCAAGACATTTTGGGCCTGCTTCGGCGGATGGTCGCTCGACGCGTTGGAAGTGCAGATGTTCGGTCTGGCGATTCCGGCGCTGATCGCCGCTTTCGCGCTGACCAAGGGCGATGCCGGATTGATCAGCGGCGTTACCCTCGTCACCTCGGCTCTCGGTGGCTGGGTGGGTGGGACGTTGTCTGACTGCTATGGCCGTGTGCGCACCTTGCAGCTGATGATTTTGTGGTTCTCGTTCTTCACCTTTCTCTCGGCTTTCGTCGCGGGCTTCAATCAGCTGTTGGTGGTCAAAGCGCTGCAGGGTTTCGGGCTTGGCGGGGAGTGGGCGGCAGGCGCGGTGCTGATGGCCGAGACGATCAATCCGCACTATCGCGGCAAGGTCATGGGCACCGTACAAAGTGCCTGGGCGGTGGGTTGGGGCCTGGCGGTCGGGGTGTTCACGCTGATCTATACCGCTGTGCCACAGGACATGGCCTGGCGTGTGATGTTCCTTGTCGGATTGCTGCCGTCGTTCCTGATCATCTGGGTGCGTCGTAACGTCGAGGAGCCGGACAGCTTCCAGCGTCTGCAAAAAGACAACGCCATTCCGCAGAGTTTCTTCAAGTCGCTTGCCGGCATTTTTCGCCCGGAACTGATTCGCGTGACCCTGTTTGGCGGGCTGCTGGGACTGGGCGCGCACGGTGGCTATCACGCGGTAATGACCTGGTTACCGACCTTCCTCAAGACCGAGCGCAATCTGTCCGTGTTGAACTCGGGCGGCTATCTGGCGGTGATCATCTTCGCCTTCTGGTGTGGTTGTGTGGCCAGCGGCTATTTGATCGATCGGATTGGCCGTCGGAAAAACATCGTGCTGTTTGCCTTGTGCTGCGTGGTCACGGTCCAGTGCTACGTATTTTTGCCGCTGACCAATACGCAGATGCTGTTCCTGGGGTTCCCGTTGGGGTTCTTCGCCGCCGGTATCCCGGCCAGTCTGGGAGCGTTCTTCAACGAACTTTACCCTGCCGATGTACGCGGCGCCGGCGTCGGCTTCTGCTACAACTTTGGCCGGGTGCTGTCCGCTGTATTTCCATTCCTGGTCGGGCACATGAGTGCTTCCATGTCGCTGGGTTCGGCGATTGGTATCGATGCCGGAATCGCCTACGGCGTGGGGGTGCTTGCCGCGCTTTGCCTGCCTGAAACCCGCGGCAGTGACCTTGAAGCCAATGCCACCTGCGTTCCAGCCACTATCAACGGCAATCAACGCGCTCGGGCGTGATGATCCCAACCTTCAGTAGATAAAACCCATGTCAGTTCCCCGCTCCAAGTCGATCACCGGCATTGACGCCCATGCCCATGTGTTCAGCCGTGATCTGCAGCTGATCGGTGCACGGCGCTACAGTCCTGAGTACGACGCCACGCTTGACCAGTACCTCGAGCATTTGCAAACCCATGGTCTGAGTCACGGTGTATTGGTGCAACCAAGTTTCCTTGGCACCGACAATAGCTACCTGTTGGCGGCGTTGCAGCGAGCACCTCGGCAGTTGCGCGGTGTGGTAGTGCTGGAGCCAGGCATCAGTCGTTCCACCTTGAATGACATGGCTCAACTAGGCGTGGTGGGCGTGCGCCTGAACCTGATCGGCAAGGCGTTACCTGATTTTGGTGACAGTGCCTGGCAAGGGTTTTTCAGCGATATCGCTGATCTTGACTGGCATGTCGAGTTGCACCGGGAAGTCAAGGATCTGCCGGGCTTGATCCAGCAATTGACGCCGTTCGGCGTGAAATTGGTGATCGATCACCTTGGGCGGCCGGACGCGAATGCGGGTCTCGATCAGCCCGGGTTTGGCGAGTTGCTTGAGGTCGGATCGAAAGGTTCGATCTGGATCAAGGTATCGGGAATCTATCGTCTGGGAGGTACGCCACAACAGAACCTTGATTTCGCTCGAAGGGCATTACCGTTGCTGGAAAAAAGCTTTGGCCTGCAGCAGTTGGTGTGGGGCAGCGACTGGCCGCATACGCAGCATGAGCAAAGCATAGCTTTCACTACCGTCGTCGACCAGTTGCAAGCCTTGGAACTTTCAGCGCAAGCCAGCGCCTCGTTGTTGGTGCAAGCACCTCGCGGGTTATTTGTTTTTTAGAAAGACGGACGCTGCAACTTAGCCGTTGCAGATGCCATTCATCTCACCCACTTACAAGAGTTTGGCACCAGCCCAACCGAGAACCTTTCATGACTCCCTTAGATATAGATCTGTTACTGACTGCATTGATCAGCGTCCTGGTGCTGGTAGCGCTGATCGTCTCGCGGCTCAAAATGCACCCGCTGCTGGCTTTGCTGGTAGTTTCCGTCGGCGTAGGCTTTGCAACCGGTATGGAGCCAGATCGCATCGTCTCCAATTTGATCACCGGCGCGGGCAAGACACTGGGGGCAGTGGGGGTGGTCATCGCGCTGGGGGCAATGCTCGGCAAAATACTGGCGGACGCCGGCATCACCGAGCAGATTGCTGCGGTCATCCTCAAGCGCACATCGGATCGGATGATTCCATGGGCGATGATGATGGTCGCTTTTGTAATTGGCATTCCGATGTTTTTCGAGGTCGGTTTGGTGATCATGCTGCCGCTGATCTTCAGCGTGGCGCGCAAGCTGGAAAGTCAGGCGCGCTTCAAGGGTTCAGCGTATGTCTATGTGGGCGTTCCGGTGATTGCCGCACTGGCCGCCATGCACGGTATGGTCCCGCCGCACCCTGGCCCGTTGACGGCCATCGCCGCGCTGAAAACCTCGGTCGGGCCGACCATGCTCTATGGTTTCCTGGCGGCTATCCCGGCCATGATCTTGGGCGGCCCCCTCTATGGCGCATTCATTTCCCCGCGCATGAGCACTCGGCCCGATCAGGTGCTGCTGGATCAATTCACCCTGGCTGAAAAAGCCGACGATAAACCAGGCCCCAGCGTATACCTTGGCGTGCTGGCAGCCTTGCTGCCGGCGATCCTGATGCTGATTCATGCCGTCGCCGAGATGGTATTGGCCAAGGACAATGCGCTACTGAAAATGGCCGGTTTCCTCGGCAATCCGCTGATAGCGATGCTGCTGGGCGTGCTGTTCGCCGGGGCGAGTCTGGTAGTCGCACGCGGCGGCGACGCGGAGCTATTGCGCGAATCGCTGGGCAAGAGCCTCAAGCCAATCGCCTCGATCATCATGATCATCGCTGGCGGCGGTGCCTTTCAGCAACTGCTGACCAGCGCCAAGGTGGGCGATGCGATTGTGCACCTGACTCAGCAGGCGGCGTTCCCTCCGCTGGTCCTCGGTTGGTTGATCGCCATGTTGCTTTCGGTCTCTACCGGTTCTGCCACGGTAGGTATCGTGGGGGCTGCCGGCTTGCTGGCGCCGCTTGCCGGTGCTGACCCCAGCCTCAACTTGCCGCTGCTGGCCTTGTCCATTGGCTGCGGCTCGCTGTTCTTCAACTACGCCAACCATGCAGGTTTCTGGATGGTGAAGGAATCCTTCGGCATGACGATGGGCGAAGCCACCAAGACTATTTCGGTGGTGCAATCGATCGTCGCCGTGGTCGGTTTGATTGTGGTGTTGCTGTTGAACGTGGTCGTGCATTGACCTGAGGCGGCGTCAAATCAGGACGCCGCCATCTGTGAAGCCCATTATGGGTTGTCAGTTGCAGCGGAGTGGACTCGCGCAGTACCTCACCGCCTCCTTTTGGCCGATTGCGGCCCTTTGCGAAGGGCAGCTTTTGGTCGATTGCTGCCATTGGCTGATTCATGCTCGGGTATTTCCAAAAATGGCGCAACAACTTCGGAAACCGACACCGCTCCTGAATGGGCGCCGCTCGGCGTCCCCCCTCGGCGTCTCCCATCGAATCAGATGGGCAACAACCCATCGGTCTTGATCTCGTTCAGCACGAAAAAGGTGCGTACCTGGCGTACCCCGGGCAGGGCGATCAGCCGCTCGCTGTGCAGGCGATTGAAGGCGGCGATGTCCTTGACCCTGAGCTTGATGAAGTAATCCACGTCCCCGGCCACCAGGTAGCACTCCAGCACTGGCGGCAGGGCGCGCGCCGCGGCCTCGAAGGCCTGGAAGGATTCCGGGGTCGACCGGTCCAGCACCACGCCCACCAGCACCGCCGTCTCCCGCTGCACGGCCTTGGGGTCGACATGGGCCCTGACGCCGGTGATGACGCCGCTGTCGAACAGCTTGCGCGTGTGGTTCCAGCAGGCGCTCGGACTCAGGGAGACCTGGCGCGCCAGCTCGGCATTGCTCAGGCGCCCGTCCTGTTGAAGCGCTCTGAGGATCTTGCGTTCGACCGGGGTGAGTTCCGCGCTATCGCTCATCGAAAGATTCTCCTTCAGCAGCGGGTATTTTCCGGATGTCCGGGTGTTGAAGCCGTACTTAGGAAAAGGAAAGCAGCTTTCGTACCGCACAATCGAGAGCACCTTTTCGAAGGCTTTGCCTAGCATGGAAGGCGTCCTTTCAACCCCTGGAGTCGTCCCCAATGTCCCTGGATCTCGAAAAGCGCTTTCCCCGCGTCAAGCTCGGTTACTTCCCGTCCCCGCTGCACAAGCTGGAGCGCCTGTCGAAGGACCTCGGTATCGAACTCTGGGCCAAGCGCGACGACGTCTCGTCCGGTCTCGCCTATGGCGGCAACAAGGTGCGCAAGCTGGAATGGCTGGCCGCCGATGCCCTGGCTCAGGGCTGCGACACCCTGGTTTCCATCGGCAACATCCAGTCCAACCACACGCGCCAGGTAGCCGCCGTCGCCGCGGTGCTGGGCATGAAGTGCCGGCTGGTCCAGGAGGAATGGACCAAGTGGGAAGACCCGGTCTACGACAAGGTCGGCAACATCCTATTGTCGCGCCTCATGGGCGCCCAGACGCTGCTGGAAGGCGAGGGCTATTCCACCGCGGTGAAGGCCACCTGGGAACGCGCCCTGGACGAGGTGCGGCGCGAGGGCGGCAAGCCCTACGCCATTCCTGCCGGCGCCTCGGACCATCCGCTGGGTGGCCTCGGCTATGCCCATTTCGCCGATGAGCTGGCGGCGCAGGAGCGCGAGCAGGGCGTCTTCTTCGATACCGTGGTCAGGGCCACCTGCACCGGTTCCACCCAGGGCGGCATGGTGGTGGGCTTTCGTGCCCAGGAGCGGGAACGCCGGCTGATCGGTATAGACACCGCCGCCGACGCCGAGATGACCCGCGCCGCCGTGACCAAGATCGCCCGCAACACCGCCGAGCTGATCGGTCTCAAGCAGGAGATCCGCGACGAGGATGTCATCATCGATCCGCGCTTCTGTGGCCCGGACTATGGCCTGCCGGATGGGCCCACGGTCGAGGCCATCCGCTACACCGCGCAGATGGAGGGGATGCTCACCGATCCGGTCTACGAAGGCAAATCCATGGCCGGGCTGATCGCCATGGCGCGCAGTGGCGAGATCGCCAAGGGCAGCCGGGTGCTCTATGTCCACCTTGGCGGTGCACCGGCACTCAACGCCTACCACAACGCCTTCGAGTAAGCCCGAGCCACGTCCCGTCACGAGGAATCCAGTATGGCGATCCACCTTGGGAAGCCCCTGGACGATGCGCGACCGGCCGTGGCGCTGGTCATCCTGCATGCCGGTATCGAACCGCAGCTGGCGGCGGCGTTGACCGCCGGCTTGCCCAGTTGCAGCGATCTTCCGCTGCTGCAGCTGGAGGACGCCGCCGCGCTGCACGAGGACTGGACGGCCCATGGTCCGCAAAGCCGCGTCGCGGGCTGGCTGAGCCGCCTGGGCAGCGATTGCCTGCTGCTGGTGGTCGAGCCGGCCGGTAGCAGCGAGCTGGAATGGCTGGGCTCGGTGGCGGGTCAGCGCCTGGTGCAATTCACCGCCACCACCCAGGGCGCCGCCACTGAGCTGATCGCCCGCCTGCAACGGCTCAGGCGCGAGCGCTTGCTCGCCGTACTGCCGCTCTAGCGGGCCAGCGCTAGGCCAGGCGCTCGACCTGTTCCGTGATCAGGGCCTTGATCGCCCTCAGGCAACGCAGCTCACCCGCGAAGCGCGGCCGCAGCTCGGGCCGCGCCTGGGCCAGGACCAGGTTCTCCTGCTCGGTCCGCTCCAGCAGCGCCCGGGCCTGCAGTGGCAGGCGCTGGCACAGCCGCTGCAATTGGGCAGCGGCCGGGGAGCGCTTGATGCCCAGGACCTCCGCGGCGTCGAGCAGGCGCTCACGGTCGATGGCGATCAGGCGGCTTTCACCGAGGATCGGCCAGGCGAGGGTGGTTGCCTCTGGCCAGCGCTGCTGGTCGAAGGCGCGGCTCTCGTAGACGGCCGTGCAGAGCAGGTCGTAGCAGGGCGCCAGGGTCAGGCCGCGAGGCGACACCAGGAAGCCCAGATTCTTCAGGTGGGCGTCGGTATTGCCCACCAGCACGTTGAACGCCAACCAGCCGAACAGCCGCGTCCGGGTCACGGCCGGTGCTTCGCACAGCCGGGCCAGTTCGGCGAGCCGTTCCACGCTACCCGCCTGGTACTTGAAATGACGATCCAGCCCCAGTACCTGGCAGGCGTCTATGCCATGGCGGCGCTGCCAGCCGCCCGGGATACGGACGCGGTCGAAGCGCTCGATCAGATAGACCGGCTCGGGTACGTAGCGCCGCTCGACGGCCGGAACAACCAGTCCCGCCGAGCCTGCCAGGCGCATGGTGAACCATTCGTTGATCACCGAATGGGCGAAAGCCTCATGGGGATGGTCCGGCTTGAGGATATGGGTCGAGGGCAGGGCGCCTACCGGTTCCTGCAGCCCCTGCTCATCGAGGATCACCGCCAGCTTGTGCTGGGCGCCGGCCAGCGACATGCGCTTGAGCGCCTCGTGGGTCAGCGGCAACTGCGGCATGGCGCGGATCCGCCGGGAGAGATCGGTATCGCTCAGGGGCCGGCGAGCTCCCGCTGGCAAGCGCTGGTGTTCACCGAGCAGGGTAAGGGATCCGGCGGACTCGGCGCCGTACCAGCCCAGCAGGGCGAAGGCATCGGCGGCATCCAGGCGGGCATCCTGGGCAAGCAGCTGCCGCTGACCTTCCTCCGGCAGCAGGTTGTCGAAGTACCACTGCACCGGTCGTTGCGAACTGCCATCGACCAGGGGCCCAGGCTGCAAGGGGAGTTGTGGGCAGAGCCCGAACGCCTGCCAATCCGGTTGGTACTGGAATGACCAGATCCCGTTCTCGTCCCTTAGCCGACCCACCAACCGGTCGTCGATCCAGGCCAGGAGTTCGCGCTTCATGGCTTGCGGATGTTCGTCAGTGGCTCGACCTCGACCCCGGCGGGCAGGTCCACGATCAGCCGCACGCCGAGGCCGTCGAGCACCTGGAACAGCTTGCCCCACTGGACGGTTTCACCTCCGCGTTCGACCTTACCAAGGAAGTTTTCACTGACGCCGAGGCTACCGGCGGCATCGTCCTGGCGCAGCGCCTGGGCCTTGCGCACCTGGCGTAAGAGTGCACCCAGTTCCGCGGCATTCCTGAGTGTGATCTGCATGATTAGTCCTCACGAGCGTGAGGATTATCCTATCCTGCGAAGCTGTACCATGACAATCCTCACGATCATGAGGATTCACTTGCCTTGAACCGCTAGTAGCCTCTTGATCCTTTCGATCGTGAGGATTTCTACCGGCCATTACCGCCGCGCTCCGATCTGCTGAGGCGCCAGGAAAGCGCTATGGAAGTAGCTGCGAAAGGCCTGCATGGCCGGCGTCAGCGGGCGTTCGCGGTGCCAGGCCAGGCCGACGCTCATGGGCGTGATGGGTTCCACCAGGGTACGGGTCTCCAGCCGCTTGCCCTCCAGCGACCAGGGGCGATAGACCAGATCGGAGAGAATGGCCACGCCGCTGCCATTGGCCACCATGCTGCGCACGGCTTCCACCGAACTGGTGCGCAGCAGCACCTGGGGCTGCTGACCGGCCTGGCGCCAGTAGCGCATCGCGCTTTGCTCGGCCTCGTCGACGGTGAGCAGGACGTAGGGCTCGCGGGCGACATCGGCCAGGCTGACGTTGGGATGATCCCGCAGCGGATGCCCACTGGGCAGCCAGAGGCGGCGTTCGGAATTGAAGAGCGTCTCGGAAACGATGTCTTCGTGGGTCAGGTTGGCGGTGAGCACCACCGCCATGTCGATGCGCTTGTCCAGCAGCGCCTCTTCGATGGCCTGGCGTTCCTGCTCGTGCACCGCGACCGTCACCTCGGGATAGAGCTGCGCCAGCCGTTGCAGGTGGTGCGGCAGGAAGTAGCCGATCACCGTATAGCTAGCGGCTATACGCAGTTCGCCACTGGCGCGGTGGTCGGGCAGGGCGCTGCTCAGGGCGTCATCGACCCCGCGCAGGATGCCGTAGGCATGATTGAGGAAATGCCGGCCGGCGTCGGTGAGGGCCATGCCCTGGGTCGAACGGACGAAGAGACTGGCGCCCAACAGACTCTCCAGTTCCTGGATGGCACTGGTGACCGCGGACTGGGAGATGTTCAGGTGGATGGCGGCCTGGGAGATCTGCCCCAGTTCGGCGGTGGCGGTGAAGTAGCGGAGTTGGCGCAGGGTGAGGGCCATGGCGACTGTCCTTGGTATCGATTTTTCCGAACGCCGGGCCTTGGATAATAAATCTTCCCAAGGGGGCAGGGCAGTCCTAAGGTCGAGGACAACGCACCGCTACCAGGGAATACCGCAATGATCGAAGTGGACTTCAATTCCGACATGGGCGAGGGCTTCGGTGCCTGGACCCTGGGCGACGGCGTGGATGAACAGCTGCTCGAGCTGGTCAGCTCGGCCAACATCGCCACCGGCTTCCATGCCGGCGATCCCAGCCTCATGCAGCGCACCGTGCTGCAGGCCAAGGCGCGCAACGTGGCCATCGGTGCCCATCCGGGCTACCGCGACCTGGTGGGCTTCGGTCGTCGTCCCCTGCAGATGCCCGCCGATGAGCTGGTGGCGGACATCGTCTACCAGCTCGGTGCCCTGCGCGAGTTCGCCCGGCTGCATGGCCTGCGCCTGCAACACCTCAAGCCCCATGGCGCGCTGTTCATGCACCTGGCCCGGGACGAGGCGGCGGCCCGGCTGCTGGTGGAAACGCTGCAGCGACTCGAACCCGACCTGCTGCTCTATTGCCTGCCGAATTCGGCCACCTGGCGGGTCGGTCGCGAGCTGGGTCAGCCCCTGGTGCGCGAGTTCTATGCCGACCGGGACTATGACGCCAGCGGCTCCATCGTGCTGGTGCGCCGCATGACCGCCCTCGACCCCGAGGCCGTGGCCGAACGGGTACTGCGGGCCTGCCAGCATGGCCGGGTCGCCACGGTGGAGGGGGGCGAGGTGGAGGTGGCCTTCGAGTCCATCTGCCTGCACAGCGATACCCCCGGCGCCCTGGGCCTGGCCCAGGC
>CAUQPA010000053.1:0-13183 GCA_963519325.1 uncultured Pseudomonas sp.
TCGGTTCAGAGCGATGTCAGCGGTGCAGAAGCCTCCATTCCTGACTTCGCATAATACAACTTATGTTAAATGCACACAAATTCCCCATTGCATGGCGGCCTAGATTTAACCGAGCCTTGCATTGGGCTTGCGGCCCGGCTCATTCAGACTTTGGAAAAGCCACGTCAATACGGGCCTGTCCAAAAGGCCCGCAACAAACATCGAGTTCCAATTATTTTTGCCGCCGTGCTCATCATCCAATTGCAGAAGCTCTGTCAATAGTAAGGTTTTTAGTGCGGTGATAGACCGTGGATTCGCGGCTAAGGCCCGTACGGCTAGACTTGGCTTACGATAGAGATTTGCCCATTTCTTATTTAAATATCCGACAATCGGCATGCTCTTCACGACAGTGCGCACATGGAAGCTGACGGCCGCGTAATCTGGATGGGTTGCTGGGATACATAAGTCAACCGAGATCCGCGGCACTGGTCCTAAATCCTCAAACTTTGCCCTTATCAAACGCATCGATAAGCAACCGTCAAAGTACGGATGGAGAATCCGCTCACCCGGATTATCTCCCAAGAGACGGTCGTTTCTATTGCTGTTGCATTTGCACGCTGGAACCAAGTTGAGTGAGAAGATAGCAAACGTTGGATGGCTCGCTTGTGGCAAAAGATGATCCAGGGTTCCACGGTGTGTCGAGCCACACATTGGACACGTCAAATGTTCTTGACTTAAACGAAGCGTATTTATGTGGCTAAGTCCTTTGACTGGAGATTTGTAATGGCCTTTAAGATAATTATTAGCTTGCGCAGAAAGAGTGACAGGCGCCACCGCGAAAGCGTTTCCGCCTACCGCTTCGTACTGGGCGTAGGCTAGATGAACGATATCAACAATTGCAAGAAGTTGCGGATAACTGCTCGCTTTCTTGTTCTCTGAAAGTTCTGTCAGTGCTAAGGCATCATTGATGTAAGGGCGGGTTATCTTATTCAAGTGATCCACCCTCGAGCGATTCTCTCAACGTTCCTAGTAGCTCCAGTGACAATTCATCTTTGTATTTGCTATAAATATCCGCCCATGTCTGGTTTTTGCTTAAGAGTCTTTCCTCTACTTCAGCGGCAAGTTGGGATGGTTCATCCTCGCCGAAGACAAAATAGGAGATAGCGCCAACGTCTGCCCCGAATGTGCGCAACATAGGCTTCTCAATAGTGACTCTTCTTTCAGTATCAGTGCGCAATACTGAAACCTGCTCTCTAAAAACCTCGCGTACAAAATATGCCGAATGAGTCGCTATAATTGCTGCTGATCCTGAAACTTTTAGCAGACTATTTAGTAGGGAAGCAAACTGGCTTATAAAGTTAGGGTGTAGATGGGTCTCAGGTTCGTCAAGTAGTAGGAGAGAGCCATTTTCAATGTGGAGACTTGCCTGAGCAGCGAAGCGAACAAAAGAGATCTCCCCGCTACTCAATGGATACTCATGTCCATCAATCACCCGTATAGGCTCAAGGGCAAGATCAACAGCAGCGTAGTTTTCGACAATCCGTTCCTCTCCCCCGCGCTTTAATCGACTAAGATGGAGTGCTGGCCTTAACTTATCTTTCACCGGCAAAGCAATTTCATGCCAACTGTCAAGCGCTGCCAAAGCCCCGACAAAGATATCCCACCTAGATGTTTCTCCAAGGTATTGCTCCGATCGAGCAACTTGAATGACTTGATCCGAAATACCAAATCCCTTTCTTATCTTACCCATTCGGTTTAGTGAGAACCGCTTGTACCAGACTTTTGGCCTTTTACGCCGATCAGTCGGGAATACGGATCCGGCTTCAGTTGTAGGTGCGAAGGCAAGGATTCGGTTGACGAGGACGCGGTCTCCCGATACGCCATCTCTAAGCTCGTCACTTCCCTCTAATGCTGAGCGCACAATCCGCCCAAGTGTCTGGCTTTTTCCTACACCATTCTTACCTATGACTATTGCGATACGCTTTGGTAAGTCGCTATCGTGGCTGAAGCGGAATGATAACTCGTGTCTATTTGCGCGTCCGGGAAGCGTGAATTTGATGTCAAAAACGTCTGAAAGTCTTCCGAACTTTTCGTTTGCTAAGCCCCTCAGTACTGACCCAGCATTTTTAAAAGCATAGTAAGAATCGCTGGTCCGCATGAAGGACTTTAGGAATACTTCACTCGTTACTGCAAGGTCCAGCCAGTTAGCATTATTTTTAAACTCTGTGAGAACTACGAGGTCACGCAATGACCTTAATGCTTCGGCGGCGTCTTCTACTCCAAGCTTAATCACCAGTTCGCGATATGCTTCCATGGTCGGCAACATGGTAAAAAAACGCTGGGAGTCAGTGCCGGGTATTTCGATTAACTCTGTTCCCTTCAGGAGTTCTTTTAAACGGCTTATGCCGTTAGGTTCCTTATCGTCGTTAGTGAGGAATCCGATATACGCTTGGTTGCTAAATGAATAATTTTTGCTTGAGGTGTTAATATCAACGTCAACTAGCGTTCTGAAGCCAAAATCATTCCAATTGTCATTGCTGGGCGCTACAATGATCGTATAAGGAGAAATGATCGCATCTCGCGGCATGCTGCTTCTGAATAAAATATTAAATGAATTTTTCTTTTTACCGGTCACTCGGCCATTGTATTTGTCAGTCAATTTTGATTAGCCTATTCCTTGGTTATGTTTTAGACTGCGAGGTCGTAAATCCATGATAGTTACTTAGTGGCTAATGGACAAGAGCCGCCGTTAGGGCTCATGCCAAGGCATGTCGAAGAAGGCTTCAGTGAGCCTCGGATCAAAATTTTTGCCAACGTGCCAACCGGGCCGAAAAAAATTTTGATACCAGCCAGCGCTTACGCTACACAGGACAGTACATAAGATAGACACGGAAAAATTCGATCCCGTTGAGGTAGGTGTCGGATGATTAGGAAGATCGGTGCCGCGTCCGGCGGTATCCGACTCCGTTCCGATGACTTTGATGCTGGCCTTCTGTAAGGCCTCGGAGGGGCCTCCCTCTTTAGCATTAGTGGATGATTGCCCGATGCACAAATTAGTCCAAACGCCATCGGATCGAAGTGACTCTTGGTGATATCGACGCTGTCCTCAATAGGTCTGCCTGGTACCGAAAGCGTCAGACCAACCGTTTGTGGATAGCGAAACTCGTGCTTACCGATGCGGCGTTCGCAGCCTGCTCAGCGTATATCACCTATCTACTTTTGTAGCTCTACTGCCAACGGAGAAGCCCTCTTTCCCGGATTTTTTGTGTCCGCTGTCCGGTCACCGCTTCCCCATCAACGCTCTCCGATCCAAATTTGGTGGCTGAGGCCCTGCCATCGAGCTTCGAATCGCCAGCCGCCGCTTTTCCGGAATTGATCGGTGTTAGCGCCCTAAAAGGGAGTGAATCGAACGCTTTTGGTCCGCGCGAATCCCTAGCCTTGTGTGCATCGAATCAATACTCCGGATGCGCGCATGTCCTTGTCCGTCGCTACGCCCGAAGCTGTCACGAGCTCGTTCACCCCCACATCCAGCCTATCGGGCCTGCTGGACACCTACGGCGACGTGATGACGCCGGAGCAGATAGCGGAGGCGCTGGAATACAGCGTCGGCTATGTCCGCAAGAAGATCGGCTGCGCCAAATTCCAGCACCTCCCCTGGGTAGCAGCGATCGCCCCACACCGGCGCCGGCAAGGCCTCAACTGGGTCTACGGCACGCATGGCGTTGCGTCCTTCCTGGACAGCCAGCGTAGCTCGCTGCAGAGCATTCGCGCCCCATCGAAACACCTCCCTAAGCTCCTGCAGGCGTATGGACCGTCGATGCCGGTCGCGCAGGTGGCTGATGCGCTCGGCTACAGCGTTACCTACGTCAGCAAAAAGATCGGCAATGCCGACTATCAGCACCTGCCGTGGGTAAGCGCGATCGGATCGCACCGACGCAAGCGAGGCTCGCGCTGGGTGTACGCGACCGTCGCAGTCGCCCTGTACCTGGACGGTAGGAAATGAGGCGCGCGCTTTTGGCTGTAGCCGTCGCTGCAGCGCTGTGGCCGGCAGCATTTTCAGGTACCGCGAGCGCGGCGGACAACGCTGCGGACGGCGTGAAAGATTCTTTCGCTGCACCTGGTAGCGAAAGCTTCTACCGCGGAAAGGCAGAAGGATGGTTCTGGTACAAGGACCCGCCCGAGGAGCAGCCTGAGCTCGAGGTAAAAGCCCCGCTCCCTCCTCCACCGCCACCTGCGCCGATGCAAAAGCCGGAGCCGCCGGCGGCGCCTGGCCCGGAGCTGTTCAGCGTCGCCTGGATCCGCGACAACCTGCCCAAGTATCGCGACCGCGCGATCGACAATCCAACCGATGCCAACGTGCAGGCCTACTACTACCTGCAGCGCGTGATGATGGACAAATCGTCCAAGTTCTCCGAGCGCTCCAGCCAGGTGATCATGCGTGATCCCTTCCTGGACGAGGATAGCCGGCGGCCGGTGGCCACCTACGCTGCCAATGCGCTTAATCGGGAAGTCTCGAACAACCGAGATAAGGTGCTCAAGGGCCTGGCCAACAAGGTCGGCCTCTTCTTCTTCTTCAAGGGCAATTGCGTGCTCTGTGCTGAGCAAGCGGCCGTGCTGCAGTCCCTCACCGCGGCCACCGGCATCCGGATCATCCCCGTCTCGCTGGATGGCGCGCCCCTCGACAACGGGCTGTTCGCGAATTACCGCACCGACGATGGCCAGGCCAAGAAGCTCGAGGTCTATCAGGCCCCTGCCCTCGCCCTGGCGATCCCGCCGGGCCGCACCGAGATCGTCGGTTACGGCGCCATCACGCTGGACGTGCTGTTCAACCGGGTCTTGATCGCTGCGCGCGAAGCCTCGCTTATCGACCAGAAGACCTTCGCCTCCACCCAGCCGTTCTTCGACAACGGCCTGCTGACCCTCGAGGACAACGACGGGCTCAGCCAAGACCAGATCGACCAGGACCCCGCCGCATTCGTTGAGAGCATGCGCCGCAAGCTCGCCCGCAAGACCATAGATGGAGAGGTGCCCCATGAGGCGCAGCAGTAAGCAGTCGTTGTGCGCAGCCGTGCTGGTTGCGGCCCTCGCGCCCCTGGGCGCCTACGCCAACATCGAGAGCCAGCTGGACTCGATGTTTAACTCGATGTCCAACAGCACAGACCCGGGCATGTACCAGACGGCGACTCGAGGCGTGGTCAGTGGCGGCTCGATGCGGATCCGGAATCAGATCGCAACGGCGCCGGTGGTCTCCTTCCGACCACCCTCCTTCCAGGCCGGCTGCGGCGGCATCGACATGTTCGCCGGCTCCTTCTCGTTCATCAACGCGCAGCAGTTCGTTCAGTCGCTGCGCTCCATTGCCTCCAACTCGGTCGGCGTAGCGTCGGGCTATGCGTTCAAGCTGGCGCTCAAGGCCATGGGGCCTACGGTGGAGAACACCATCGCCAACCTGCAGGAGACGATGCAGGACCTCAACGGCCTCATGTCCAATAGCTGCCAGCTTGCCCAGGGCCTGGTGACGGACGCGTTCTCGGCCTTCGAAGGTAAGGAGAATATGCAGACTGCCACCGGTAACACCATCAAGGGATTGGCCGATAGCTTCGGATCGCTGTTCTCCGGAAGCAGCAACTCCAAGTCGCCGATCGAGATGAAGACGGATGCCGGTAACGTAGTGAGCTGCGAGGACACCGGCAACGTCGTCTGGTGTGCAATGAAACAGTACAACAGCCAGCAGTTCTTCAAATACGGCTCTCAGCAGACCGACGAGCTCATCATGTCCTTCACCGGATCCGTGATCATTCCCGGGCTAGAGCAGGCTGAAGATGGAAAAGGCAAGGTGATCGTCACTAAGCCGCTGATGCCGACTGGCATCTCGCTGCAGGACATCGTCGAGGGTGTCAAGACCGAATCGGTGCCGGTCTATTCGTGCAAGGAAGATGCAGTCTGCCTGGAGCCGCAGCTCTCTAACCTGGCCTTCGACGGCCTGGCGCAAAAGATCATCAAGATCTTCAACGGATCGGGAAACTCCGTCGGCATCGTCACGAAGTGGGCGACGAATACCGGCACCTTTGGTTCTGATGAGACCGGCTTACTGAACATGATGCAAAAGCCCGGCTTCTCCGCGATGGTGCAACGCCTATCGCAAGGCAGCGAGTCGATGGCGAAGGGGTTTGTTACCGGCCATTCCAAGATGCTGGCGCTCGAGGGCGCCTACTCGCTCGTCAAGTCGTACATCGATACGGCCGAAGCCGTGATCACGAAAGGCAAGATGGTCGACAAGCTCGGCATGCCTGCCGGTGATTTTATCGGTAAGGCGAGGGAACGGCTGATGCAGGAATACCAGGTGCTGCTCACCCGGTATGGCAACGAGAATGACCTGCTGCTCGACTACCAGGCGCGCATGCGATCGCTTCCTCCGCCTGCGGCGTTTATCAACGTCGAGAAACCTGTGCAGGGGGGTGAGTGATGGAGTTCTCTATCTATTCCATTGGCTCCGCTACCTACCTGGAGAGCATCCTCAACGCCGTGGCCATGATCTCCGGGTCGGGCAGCATCGAGTCCCTCGCCAAGGTGGGGTTGTTGATCGGTACCCTGTTCCTGGGATTCCAGGCGGTCTTCAAAAACCAGGCTATCCCCTTCCAACAGGTTGGCGTGGCGCTGATCCTCTACATGGCGCTCTACGGGCCTACCGGGCGCGCCGTCGTAGAGGACGTCTATGACGGTACCGTCGTGGTGGTCGACAACGTGCCTATCGGTCCCCTCTTCGTGGGCTCCGTGGTCTCCAACATCGGCTACAAGCTCACCAAGGAGATGGAGCAGGCCTTCTCGACGCCGGCGATGACTACCTATGGGTTCGCTGATCCCCTCACCACCCTAATGAAGGTCCGCGGCGCGACGCGCAATGTGTTGGCTATGCCGTCTGTGATGGGCGAAAGCAACGCGGGCGGCGATTTCGTACGCTCATGGACGAACTACATCAAGGAGTGCACTTTGGTCGGTGTCGGGCGCAACATGACGGCCTATGGCGCCCTCATGCGCAGCAATAGCCCGATCGACGCTATGCGCTTCGATAGCGACGTTTACGGTACCGAGATTTACGAGGGCAAGACGGGTACAGGCACCTACTACAACTGTTCCCAGGCCCATACCCGGCTCAAGGCTCTCAGCGTCTCGGCACAGCCGGGCGTCATGGATGATGTCTCGAAACTAGCGTTCCAGAAGCCGGGCAAAGTCGTTACAGGTGACGATCTGACCACCCGCGTGGACGATGCGCTGCGTGGCCTGAATCTCCAGGTGGCGGATGCACGTGCCTTTACCATGGCGTCCATTCTGCTGCCGATCTTCGAGCGTGCGCCCGCCCAGAAAGCGCTGGAAGACCAGCAGAGTGCCTACGCGATCATGCTCGCCCAGGCTCAGGCGCAGCAGGCCACGCAGTGGGCCGCCGAAGGCTCGATGTTCACCCGGTACGTTCGCCCGTTCCTGACCTTCTTCGAAGGACTCATCTACGCAATCACCCCGTTGATGGCGTTCCTGCTCGTGATGGGCACGTTCGGCATGAATCTCATCACCAAGTACATCACCATGCTGTGCTGGATGATGCTGTGGCAGCCGATGCTCGCGATCGTCAACCTCTACACGAACTGGTACACCGGCACGGTCATGGAAGGCCTGCTCGCGACGACCAGCACGGTGACAGACGGCAACGCGCTGTCATTCGAGATGCTGAAGCAGATGCTGCCGGCCTTGGATAGCGCGATCGGGGTGGCTGGCCTGATGGCTTCATCGGTGCCAGTGATCAGCATGTTCCTGGTTTCCGGCAGCGCGTTTGCGTTGACGAGCATGGCCCAGCGCCTCGGTGGCACGGATCAGATCAACGAGAAGATAGTGACGCCTGACGTCGTGAAGCCCACCGAAGGTTTGGCGACTACGCCCTATATGACGAACGACTTCGTCAATGGCACTAGAGTTACCGGATCCGAAAACACCCGTGGCAACATCAATATTGGGCAGTCTCTATCTAGCGCAGCCCAGTCGCAGAAGTCTGTTGCTGAAGGAGCATCGGAAACCTTTACAAAAGGGTTGACAAGTGCTTACGGTAAGCAATTTGAACAGGCAAAAAATATCAACGAACAGGCCGCAGTAGGCCGTAGCGTTGCCAATTCATTCGGGCTATCAAATGACGCAAGTTATCAAAACTCCGTTAATGAACTGCGCGCGCGGGGATTCAATCAGAATCAGATAGATGCGGTCACTGGCAGCATTGCTCTCGGGGGATCGGTCAGCGGCGGCCTAGGCCTTGGCAATATGGGAGGTAAAGAAGGGGCGGACGGAAAGGCTAAGAGCGGAATTGATTTTGGGGGTTCAGCACAAATCAATGGCACTACTCAAAGTTCGACTACGCGCAATGATGGTCAGAGCTCGAATGATGTAATGCAGGCAGCTAAAGCTGCAGGCTTAGTCGAGTCGATCTCAAACTCCTTGCGTCATGAAAACTCGTCAAGTCTTGCGACGTCATTCCTAGGATCAGAAAAGTTAGGTCTCAGCCAGTCGGATCAAGAAACATTGTCACGATCTGCCCAGCAAGCTATAAGTACGCAGAAGCAGTACACCGAAACTGCGGGCTATCTTCAGCAGTCTGGTTCCTCACTTTCGATGACACCAGATGCTTGGGCTGGAAAATTAATACGCGAAGGCAAGGCCGATGCTGTAGTTGCTGAAGCCGTCAACAACTATGGCTCGCAGATGAAAGAAGCAGAGCGACTTTTTGACACCGTTGATCCGAGTCGCAGGAGCGTCGCAGCTGCACTGCATACTCTGGCGAAAAACAATGACCTCGGTGTTCTAACGAGTGGCGTTTCCGACAGAGACATGTACACAAACCCAAGGCACAGTGGTGAGCTTGCAGATCAGCCTACCTCCCTTCAACACTCGAGCTTCACCAGCCTTCGCGAGCCGGCCGCGCGCGACCTAGACGCTGAAACATCCCGTGCTGGGCATTCTGTCAACGAAGGAAGTTTTGGAAGTCGATTTGATTCCGGAAACGCAGCCGCTCGCGACGAAAAGCAGGTCGAAGCAATTCATGATGGCCATAATGCCGATGTTAATAAGAAAGCCTACACGTTCGGTAATCGGGCGACCAGTGACGGCGTGTTCGAGGCGACAAGGCGTCTTGAAGAGAAAGGCAAGGGCTTGAGCGACCTTGGTGAGTCCGTTATGAGTGGCATTCCGCAGAAATTTATGAATGCACTAAGTAGCGCCGCGGGTACGCGTGGAAATATAGCTGAGTATCAAAATGAAGGCATGCGCCTTGGATTGGATAAGGATCAGGCGCATGTGTTTGCTGCTGCTCGAACCGGCGAGTTGAATAATAATGACCGGGGGGCATTCATGGAATATGCAAGGCATAGAGGATTCAACGACAACATGGCTTCGGGTATGTTTGATACTCTAGTTCAGGCCGGATTGAACGATAATGGGTCAAGCGCAGTTATCAATGATATTGTCGCGATTAACAACAGCGAAAAGCTAGATAGAGAGTTTGTTCTTGGTAGGTGAAGAAAAGGCTGCGAAAGCAGCCTTTTATCAAAGGTAACGGTCGGGTGCAGGTACTTCTGTCCCATAATTCATATTTCGCTGTACGTCTTCCGAGCTTCTCGCGATGCTTGGTGTGTAGGGGTCAGCAAGTACCGTATGGTCAATAGTGAACCTGTCATCCAGTGCGTCAGGAAAATGATTTATGCTATTGCTACCTGACTTGCATTTAAGGTCCATCACTAATGTTAGCGCGCTGGCTAGCGATAGCAATAAGGCCGACATGCCTGGATGATAGGCAATGGCGATAACGATGCAGCTAGCGAGCAGCGTCGCTGAAAGCAAAATCACATTTCTCCCACTACTCAACTTCGAGTTGGTGGCAGTGCCGAAAGAAGCTACCGCATACAAGGCCATTACTGCAAAGTATAAGTACTGGTCATGGTCCATCTTACTGCTATTGCAGTAGACAACGCCGTAGAGAGTGCCGAGTATAGCGATACCATGCCGCACAAGAGAAAGTGCTGCACTCTCTTTTAGATTGCTCTCAAGCTTCTCTATACGATGACGAAAGAAGTTACTCCAGCGTTTGGCAGTCTCTTGCTCCAAAAAGTCAACCGCGTTGATAACATAAGCAAGTTCTTCTTGAGTCGGATATGACTCCATGGCTATCGCCTTGAGCCGACCAACTGTGCGGGATATTGATGGAGGGATATTACTAAATCGATCAATCTCGAATTTTTCCAGACTCACTGCCGACGAAGGTAGCTTGAGATATCCCTCCAAAAGAGCTTCGGCTTTCCGAAATTCACCAGCGATAATCGGATGCATGATGCACCTCCTGATTCGATAGACCTATGGTATCGCAGGTCCCAAAAACGCAAGGGTCGCTAAGCCGCCGTTCGCGCCGCTGATGCGCCCTTCCCTCCGTGTTATGGGCCGCCGCTAAGGCGAGCCAAGCTCTGCGCCAGGCGCCGCTGCTTGATCGCGTGCGAGAAGGTTCGCCTCGAAATGGCCGATAGCCACACGCGCCGCCTCAGCAAAGCTTGCGATTGACAGGGCCACCCACAGGAGATGCGGTTCGGCCTCGTCGTCCAGATGATCGACTGACACCGCATAGGCGCCGCCCCAGCTGGATGAATCCTGGATCTGGACGCGTGTCGGTTTCCCGCAGTGCTGAAGCACGAACTCGGGGTCGCTAGTATCGGTCCCGGCTCGTTTCTTGAAGCTGTAGCTGGTCATGGGGCCATGCCGAGATAAGGGGAAAATTCACTCACATCTCTCCTACCTGATTGATTTATCGGGCCTTTTCCATGATGGGGATTTTTATGGAAGCATGACGAGATAACGGAGAAATTAAGACATTCAAACCATAAATGTTTGATTTCTAGGCTTTGTGTTGCTCTCACATGCTTGCGCATGTTCGCCCACCCCCAATTAATCTCAAGATATCCTTCTCCCCAGTGATGGTTCGAGGCGGCCTGCGCGACATCTTCCATTTTCGGTCTCGAATGTGGGCTCGATGGCAGCTGTAAACTTTCTCTCCTCGGAGGTGAGGATCATGCGGCACGTTGCAATGCAGCCAACGGAAACGACTTCAGACGTTACCTGTGACGCTTGTTGCCAAAGCACAAGTATTGAGGGCTATGGCCAGCAGTTTGGCGTTCTTCAAGCGTGTTGGAACTATGGTTCCAAGCATGATGGTGAGCGTTATGAGGTTCACCTCTGCGAGCCCTGCTTTTTCCGAACGCTGGCCATGCTACGTCGGGAGCGAATGGTTAACACCATGTTTGATGATGATCTTGACACCAATCAGGATGAGTTCGGTTTGGTGCGCAAGGATGATTTTTGGGCCGAAGGTTGAGTATGCCGGCCAAAGACCGGTTCGTAGCATCTCATTCACGACGATGCGACCCTGACAAATCCAGTCCGTCGGCGGCGTTGCTCAGTTGACGCCCGCCCAAGTTAAGGCGTGTCTGCTTCTGGCCCCGGTAACGGTTCATGGCTATCCGCACCGCCTTTGGCAAGCGGTGAATGCTCAATCAGCTTCAGTTGCAAGCCAGAAATACATGGTCTACTTCAGACCATCCCTAGCGGTCTGGCGCGTCGATCAAATAGCCCATCCCACGCGCGGTTTGTATGAGCTTAGGTTCGAACTCATCATCGATTTTTGCTCTCAGCCGTCGTACCGCCACCTCAATCACATTGGTATCGCTGTCGAAATTCATGTCCCATACTTGGGAGGCGATAAGTGACTTTGAGAGCACTTCCCCGCGACGCCGAAGTAATAGCTCAAGAAGAGCGAATTCCTTTGCAGTTAGGTCTATTCGTTTCCCCGATCGCGTAACCCGACGCCTGAGCAGATCGACCTCAAGGTCGAGGAGTTTGAGTATTGTTTGGTTGGGAGCATTATTGCCGCGGCGAAGCAACGTACGGATCCTTGCTAGCAATTCGGAGAAGGCAAACGGCTTGATGAGATAATCATCAGCGCCCAACTCCAATCCCTTTACTCGATCCTGAACCCCGTCTCGGGCGGTGAGAAAGAGCACGGGAACCTCATTACCGGCAGCGCGGACTTTCTGTAAAACCTGCCACCCATCCAGGCCAGGCATCATCACGTCTAAGATGAGCAAGTCGTATGTGGTATGAAGCGCGTGCTGAGCAGCATCGGTCCCGTTTTCAACTCTATCGACTGTGAAGCCTGCCTCTGAGAGCCCCTGCTGTAGGTAGGTGCCTGTTTTCGGCTCGTTTTCAGCAACAAGAAGCTTCATGAAAGTATTCCCTCCGGCATTTGGAACAGTGTGCCGATTGTCAGGGCGTGCAGCCAGTACCTTACAGAAACGTAATGCTCGCATCATCTGTCTGACAGCTTGTAGCGTTAACGTCTACATCAGCAGTTGCTCCCACACTCTGCTTTTTGGCCTTTCCACGCTCCTTTGGCCTATCGGCGCCTAAATGGCGCCTTTTTTTTGACCGCTGGAAGCAAGGCCGCTTGCGCTCACTGCTTGTCTGCATTGCTGACGAAACCGTAATGTCCAAATCAGCATTTTGACAGGTACGCTCGGTTAGCTTAGACACAAGCCCAAGCCTCTGTTTATGGAGCTGCGCTGGGTCTCCCGTGTCTTCGAACGAGGTAACAAGTAATGAAATTTTTCAGATCCCTTTCTGTACTACTCGCCATCGCAGCAAGCTCTTCCTATGCAATGGCAGAAGGTGGTGGTGATCGTACCTTTGCTCGTATGGAGCAGGCTCGCCAAGTAGCGATCGCTAATTATCAGGCTGACCAGAAGGACCAAGCCCAAGAGGTAGCCTCAGAGGCAGCCTCAGCGAAGCACGCTCACGCTAATTGCTGAGGCGAAACCTTCGGCAAATGTGATCACGCAGATTCTGAACTATGGCAGCTACTACGAATGTTGAAGCTGCCACGGTGTTGGCACTGCAACATCAGTTGTTAGAACCGACGAAGTCGGTATTAGCTACGCTGAACCTTGTCTCGTTAAAAACGTTACCTAGCACCCCCGCACCAAGCGGGTGAACCGTATATTGGCTAGTTAAAAATCAATCTTCTTTAACGGCTAAGTTGATAATTGTTGAATGAATCGCCCCAGCTTTCCTAGACATTCTCCAAGCTCTGGAAATAGCGCTTTTCAAACTCCACTGGCGATAGCTGCATAGC
>CAUQPA010000054.1:0-12948 GCA_963519325.1 uncultured Pseudomonas sp.
GGTCGCGGCTAACGAGGGACGCCTTCGCGGCACCCATACCTGGGCGGTCAGGTCCAGGCTGCCGCGCTGGCGGTCGTCCAGCCGGGCGGCCAGCGCCAGGCTGGCGAGGCGGTTGTCGGCATAGGCGAGTTGGCGACCGTCGAGACGCAACTGGCCAGCCGGTGCCTTGAGGGTACCGCCGAGGTCGAGACGGCCCTGGGCACTGCCCGACAGGTCGGGCCAGAGCTGCGCCAGGCGCCGTAGATCGAGTTGCAGCTGGCCTTGCAGCCGCTGGTCGAGAGCGCCCTGGCCCTGGATACGATTGTCACCGAGGCGAATGTCCAGCTGCGACACCTGCCACTGCTCGCCGGCGCCCTTGGCCTGGGCGGCCAGCACGGCCGGCTGGTTGCGCAGGCGCCCCTTGAGATCCAGATTCGCGTCCAGCTGGAGACGACCGTCCTTGAAACTACCGGCGCTGCGCAGCGGACCCGCGAGGCTACCGGGCAACTGGGCGACCCAGAACGCCGGATCCAGGCGACTCAGGTCCAGCGCCACCTGCCAGCTGATGCCATCGGCAAAGCCCAGGTTGACCTTGCCCTCGGCGCGGCCCTGGCCGGCCTGGAGATCCAGTGATGGCAGGTTGAGCTGGGTGGTGTCGCCACTGAAGGGGGTGGCCAGGGTGAAGGCGCCCGCCGGACCGGTGGCGGCGGCCTTGAGGTTGCCGAGATACTTACCGTCCCGATAGGCCACCTCGCCCTGCAGCCGCTGCAGACTCACCGGTGGCTCCGCCATGGGATACAGCCGGCGCCAGGGAAAGTCGCGCCAGTCCAGGGTGGCATCGGCGGCCAGTCCCTGCTGCCAGTCGAGCTGCCCGGCCAGCACGACCCGCTGCTCGGGCGTCGCTTGCAAACGCAGCGCCTTGACCCTGGCGCCCTTGGCATCGACAAGGCCATCCAGAGCGAGGGCCACCGGACCGCCCTCGCCCGGCAACTGCGCCTGGCCGACCAGGGCATAACCCGTCGCCAGATCCCCGCGCGCGGTCAATTTCAGGTCGTTCAGACGCAAGGTCTCGGGCAGGCTGGCGGCCGCCTTGAAGCCATTCGCAGTGAGTTGCAGATCGGCGGGCACCTGCTCGACCAGGGGCTGTACGGTACCGGTCAGCCGCCCGGACAGGTAGCCGCTGCTGTCGGCGGCCAGGTGCAGGGTCTTTTGCAGCTCCCCGTCGATGTTGAGCTTCAGCGACCAGGGCGCCTGCTCCGGGGCCGGCAGGCCCAGGGTGCCGCTCAGCTGCAGCGGCCAATCGCCGCTGGGCTGCAGGTGCCCCTGGGTATCCAGCGTCAGGCCATAGGCCGCCCCAGCCAGACGCTCGATGGCGATGCCGTCGGCTTGCCAGCGCGCCCGCAATTGCAGGTCACGGGCCTGTTCGGCCCCGTTGTAGCGGATCTCGCCCAGGCGCACTTCACCCAGCTGCAGCCGGAGTGGCAGGCCCAGCGTCGGCAAACGGATCGGGCCACTGGCGGCTGGCGCCGGTTCGGCGCTGGGTGCCTGCTCGATGGCGACCCGCGAGGCAACGAGGGTATCGATGCAGAGTTGCAAGCCGAACAGGCAGCGAGGACGCCAGGCGAAGTCGGGGTCATCCACCGTTACCCGGGTAGCGCCACCCTCCCACACCAGTTGCCGCGCCTGCCAGTGACCGCCCAGGCGGCCCTGGAAGTCGCTGACGGTCAGGCCAGGCACCATCCCGAGCAGGGCGCGGCCGATGGCGCCGTTGCTCAGGGCCAGCACCAGCAGCAGGATCAGCGCGCCCAGGGTGGCCGCCAGAACGCCAAGGATGACACCGCCTACCGACTTCACAGCTCAGGTCCTATGGAAAAGTGCAGGCGAATGCCGCCGGGCTCGTCGAGACCATGGGCGAGGTCGACACGGATCGGGCCGACCGGCGATACCCAACGCACGCCGACGCCGACGCTGGTCTTGAGTTCGTAGTTGTTGAGGTCGTTGAAGGCACTGCCCTGGTCGATGAAGGTCGCCAGTCGCCACTTGTCACGCAGCGGATACTGGTATTCCAAGCTGCCTGCGACGAGATAGCGTCCGCCCACGTAGTCACCCTCGTCGTTTTCCGGGGACAGGGTCTGGTAGTCATAGCCGCGAACGCTCTGGTCACCCCCAGCGAAGAAGCGCAGCGACGGCGGAATCTTGTTGTAGCCATTGGTGAGGTTGCCGCCCAGCTGCAGGCGTCCCAGGAAACGGTGACCGTCTCCCACGGTGACCAACCCCCGGGCCAGCGCCGTGGCGTGGATCATGTTGGCGTCCGAGAGCAGGCCCTCCTTGGCCGCCGAGACACCGAACTGCAGGCGGTAGCCGCGATTGGGGTCGATGCGGTTGTCGCTGCGCAGCAGCGAGAAATCCACGCCCGGCATCACCAGGTTGGAAGTCCCTTCGTCGTTGCCCAGGCGGTAGTTCTCGTTGCGCCACTTGAGCGAGAGCACCCGCTCCCAGCCATTGGGAAACTTACGATGCCATTCGGGACCCACGGTGAGCAGCTGGCTCAGGGAGTCGTCGTCGGCGATCTGCTCGTACTGGTAGCCGCCGGCGAAGCGGAACTTGTCGTTGATCGGGTCCTGCCCGGGGATGTCGTACCAGGTCGAGATGCTCTGCCGCGGTGCCGAGAGTTCGGCTTCGGCGCCGAGGCTATGCCCCTGCGGATTGAGCCAGTGGTTTTCCCAGGTGAATCTCAGCCGCGGACCGACATCGGTGGAATAGCCAGGGCCGAAGCCGAAGGTACGCGGCTTGCGGGTTCTCAGGGTGACCGTCACCGGCACCTCGGCGGCGCCTTCGGCCTTGGGGTAGGTATCGAGCCGGGCGCCGTCGAAGAAACCGCTGGCGAGCAGATTGCTCTGGAAATCGGCGATCAGCTCGGAATCGTAGGGCGTGCCCTTGGCGAAGGGCACCATGCGCTCGAGCAGATCGGGATCGAAGGGTGCATCGCCTTCGAAGGACACCTTGCCCAGCACGAAGCGCGGACCACTGTCGAACACCAGGGCGATGTCAGCGAAGCCGGTGGCCGGGTCGATGCGCAGCTGGTGCTGGGTGAAGGTCCCGCGGAAGAAGCCGTAGCGTTGCGCCTGGCTTTCGATCAGCGCCTTGGCGTCTTCGTAGAGCCCCTGGTTCAGCGGCTGGCCGGGCCTGAGCCCTGCCGGTAGCGGGCGCTGGAAGGCGCGCAGCTGGCGCGCCGGGCCTTCGATGCGGATGTCGACGTCACGCAGCTTGACTGGCTCGCCGGGCCGCACCTCCACCACCAGCCGGGGTGTCTCGCCCGGCTCGACCCGGGTCTCGATTTGCGCATGGTAGTAGCCCAGCGCCTGGGCGGCCTGCTCGGCCTGCCGTTCCGTAGCCGGTCGCAACCGCTGCAGACCCGCCGCGTCACGGCCCTCCACCGAGCCGATGTACGCCTGGATGTTATCGCGTAGCGGGTTGTTGGCCGGCTCCACGCGGACGCTGACTTCGGCCGGCGCCGCCCAGGCCACGCCGTGCAGGCAACAAACTCCAATCAGGGCGCGGCATAGAGCGTTCGGCTTATTCATACACAGATGCTAACGGTCGTTGCGCTGTGAGACAAACCCGAGCGCCGGCGGTTCGCCGGAATACCGTTTCGGCAGACTTGCCGCGGATAGGCTAGGATCATCCTTTTTGCGGATGCCACCTATGAAGATAATATGCTTCAATATCAATGGCTTGAGAGCAAGACCTCATCAGCTTTCTGCCATCATCGAACGCTATGATCCCGATGTCATCGGCCTCCAGGAAACCAAGGTCTCGGACGATCAGTTTCCTCAGGCGGACATCGAGGCCCTCGGCTACCACGTGCACTACCACGGGCAGAAGGGCCACTACGGGGTGGCGCTGCTGTCACGCCTGGCGCCGCTGGAGTTGCACAAGGGCTTTCCCGGCGATGGCGAGGAGTCCCAGAAGAGATTCATCTATGGCGTCTTCGCCGACCGCCAGGGTCAGCCGCTGGTGGTCATGAACGGCTACTTCCCCCAGGGCGAGAATATCGCTCACCCGACAAAATTCCCTGGCAAGAGGAAGTTCTACGCCGATCTTCAGAATCTACTTGAAGAGCGTTTCTCCGCCGACACCCCTTTGCTGCTCATGGGCGACTTCAACATTTCCGCCCAGGATCACGACATCGGCATCGGCGCGGCCAATGCCAAGCGCTGGCTCCGCACTGGTGCCTGCAGCTTCCAGCCCGAGGAACGCGAGTGGATGCAGCGCTTGCTGGGCTGGGGCCTGGTGGACAGCTATCGCCACCTGCATCCCGGGGTGGACGACAGATTCAGCTGGTTCCCCTACCGCAGTCGTGGCTTCGAAGACGAACCCAAGCGGGGCCTGCGCATCGACACCATCCTGGCTTCGCGGGCGCTGCGTGACCGCATCGCCTCGGCCGGCGTGGATTACGAGATCCGCGGCATGGAGAAGCCCTCGGACCACGCGCCAATCTGGCTAGAATTGACTTGAAGTCCTGTCACCTCAGCGTCATCCAGCGTCCCTAAGGTAGCGGCCTCGCGGTAGTCCGAGGCCCGATCCATGAAGTGTTCCACCCTGGTAGTCCGCCGCGCGCCCCTGCGGCGAGCGGTGTTCACACTTTTCCTGGCCCTGCTGTCCGCGCCACTACTGGCCAGCGAATCCGCGACGCCGCTGCTGCGCCTGCAGGGCTCCAACACCGTGAATGCCCAGCTGGGTCCTCGCCTGGTGGCCGCCCTCCTGGCCGAGCGGGGCTACCAAGACGTTCGGCGCGTGCCAACGGCGGTCATGGACGAATGGCAGCTGACCGCGCGGGGGCCGGACGGGCACCCGGTAGTCGTCCAGGTCGCCGCCCACGGTACCGGCACCGGCTTCACCGCCCTGGCCCGCGCCAGTACCGATCTGGCCGCGGCCTCGCGCCCCATCACCGACAGCGAGGTCAGTGCGCTGGCCAGCCTCGGCGACCTGCGCAGCAAGGAAGCCGAATACATCATCGGGCTGGATGGCCTGGCGATCATCGTGCATCCAGGCAACCCCCTGCGCGAACTCGATCTGCAGCAGCTCGCCCGGGTGTTCGCCGGGGAGGTCGGCGACTGGCAGCAGCTGGGCGGCAGGCCAGGACCCATCAGGCTCTACGCCCGGGACGATCGCTCGGGCACCTATGACACCTTCAAGGACCTGGTGCTCAACCCAGCCACCAAGCGCCTCGATCCCGCCGCCAGACGCTTCGAGTCCAATGAGGAATTGGCGCGACAGGTCGCCAGCGATCCCGCCGGCATCGGCTTCACCAGCCTTGCGGCCGCTGGCAAGCTACCGACCCTCGCCCTGCGGGATGGTGAAGGCCGAGCCGTCCTACCCAGCGAGGCCAGCATCGCCACCGAGGACTATCCTCTGGCGCGCCGGCTGTTCCTCTATGCCCCGCCCGGTCAGCGCTCCGCGTGGGTCAATAGCCTGCTGGAGTTCAGCCAGACACCTGCCGGCCAGGCGGTAGTCCAGGCGAGCGGCTTCGTCGCCCAACGGATCGAGTCGCTCGCGGTCAGTGATACCCAGGGCATGCCGGCCGCCTATGGCGAACTGGCCCGGCGTGCCCAGCGCCTCACGGTGAACTTCCGCTTCGCCGCCGGTAGCGCCCGCCTGGACAACAAGGCCCTGCGCGACGCCGAGCGGCTCGCGAAATACCTGCGTCTACCCGAGAACGCCCAGCGACGGCTGGTGCTGGTGGGCTTCAACGATGCCACCGAGGACCCAGCCCGGGCGGCGCTGCTCGCCCGGCTACGCGCCACAGCGGTCGCCACGGCGCTCCGGCATCAGCAGGCCTTCGCCAGTGAACTGCTGTCCCTCGGTGACCAACTGCCGGTTGCCGGACTGTCGCCGAACGGCCGGATCAAGAACCGCCGCGTCGAAGCCTGGATCTACTAGCGACCAACAGCATCTTGCCTATGGCTGGAGACGCTGAGATAACCTCTGCACAGCAGCCTTCACCAAGCTCAACGTTGCCGCGCCAGCACTTGGCGAGAACGGCCGCTCCGAACTCGAAGAGCGGTCATCAGGCCTTTAGCGACGGAGAAAGCACTTAAAGTAGTTTCTCAACTAATCCTTTTTTTTCAGTTAGAAAAACATCCCAACTCATTGATTTTAAAGACTATGAAGAATGAAGAAAGATTCAGTGATCGTGTCTCGGCCTATGAAAGAGGCCGTCCCGGCTATCCCCATGCCGTCGTCCAGCGGCTGGTCGCAGCCTTGCCAGCAGACGGGGTGGTTGCGGACATCGCGGCTGGGACGGGGCTGCTGACTCGGGACTTTCTCGCGGCAGGCTTTACCGTTCATGCCATAGAACCCAACGCCCCCATGCGCCAATCCATGCAGGCGAGCCTGGGCGACCGCGCGGGCTTCCACGCCTGGAACGGGACGGCGGAAGACACCGGACTCGGCGAGCGCAGCGTGGATCTCATCGTCGCCGGCCAGGCCTTCCACTGGTTCGATCAGGCACAGGCACGCCGCGAATTTGCCAGGATCCTACGTCCGAGCGGCAAGGTGGCGCTGATCTGGAACTATCGACTGTCCGCCAGCAGCCCCTTCATGGCCGGCTACGAAGAGGTGTTGCTCCGCCATGGCACCGACTACCAGCAGGTGGAGCATCGTCATCTGCAGCCCGCCGCCCTGGCGCGCTTCTTCGGCGACCAGGGCTGCCAGCTATGGGTGGTCGACAATGCCCAGTGGCTGGATCGCGCGGGCTTGCAGGCGCGGGTCGACTCCACCTCCTACATGCCCGCCCTGGGGACCACGGGACATCCGGCATTGGTGGCCGACCTCGATCGGCTGTTCGCGGCCTACGCCGAGCAGGATCGGGTGCGCTTCGACTACGACACCCTGGTGTACAGCGGCCCCCTTACCTGAAAGCCGGGGCGACCGCCTCCAACCCCTGGACACGGGTGCCCTGTCCGAGGCCACGCGTGGAAAACCAGCCGGCGGCGGTTTCCAGGGCATAGCGCGCCGGGGCGCGGGAACAGTGGCGGGTGTCGCTCAGCGGCTGCATCTCGGCGGTATTGAGAATTTCCCCCCGGGCCGTGATGAACGCAGCCGCCAGCGGGCTGGGCGTATCGCGCATCCATAAACAGCGCTGCTCGTCTCCCGGAAAGACGAACAGCATGCCTTCGTCGGCGTGCAGGGGTGGTCGCCCCATGAGTCCCTGAGCGCGCTGGCTCGGCGTGGTGGCGATCTCGACCCTCAGGCGCTGATCGCCGATGCGCAGCTCCAGGCGCTCCGCGGAGTGCGCCGCGACCGCCAGGGTCGCCAGCAGGCCGAGACTGACGTGGACAAAAAACCTCATCGCATGTGACCTTTGCCAGGCGAAAGCAATCTACCCCACATTGTCAGACAACCTCTCGAGTCCGATGTCTACCGCAAGCCTACCGCCCGCACCCTCGCCCGCCCTGGCCACCCGCATCACCCTGGGTACGGTGCTGTTCACCTTCATCGCCTACCTTACCATCGGCATCCCCCTGGCCGTGTTGCCGGGCTATGTGCATGGCGAACTGGGCTTCAACTCCATCATCGCCGGTCTGGTGATCAGCAGCCAGTACCTGGCCACCCTGCTTTCCCGTTCCCATGCCGGGCGCATCATCGACACCGTGGGTGCCAAGCAATCGGTGCTCTACGGCATGCTGGGCTGCGGCATCAGTGGGGTATTGATGCTGGCCTCGGTACTGTTGCAGGCCTGGCCCTGGGTCAGCCTGACGGCATTGCTGCTGGGCCGCCTGGTGCTGGGCTGCGCCGAGAGCCTGTCCGGCACCGGCGCCATCTCCTGGGCGATCGGCCGGGTCGGACCCAGCAACACCGCCAAGGTGATCTCCTGGAATGGTGTCGCGAGCTACGGAGCCCTCGCCATAGGCGCGCCCCTGGGCGTGGTGCTGGTCGACGGCCTCGGCTTGTGGATCATGGGCGCCAGCATCATCGCCCTGGCGATCCTCGGCTATCGCATCGCCAAACCGCGCCCGCCCATCGTGCCGGTACGCGGCGACCGCCTGCCCTTCACCACGGTGCTGGGACGGGTGCTGCCCTATGGACTCGGCCTGGCGCTGGGCGGCATCGGCTTCGGCACCCTGGCCACCTTCATCACCCTCTACTACGCCAGCCAGGGCTGGAGCGGCGCGGCGCTGTGCCTCTCGGTGTTCGGCTGTTTCTTCATCGGCGTGCGCCTGGTGTGCGCCAACGCCATCAACCGGCACGGCGGCTTTCGTGTCGCCATCGTCAGCCTCGGCGTGGAAGCCGTGGGACTCGCCACGCTCTGGCTCGCGCCCGGTATGACCACCGCCCTGGTCGGCGCGGCCCTCACCGGCATCGGCTTCTCGCTGGTCTTCCCCGCCCTCGCCGTGGAGGCGGTGCAGCGGGTACCGGCCTCCAATCGCGGTGCCGCCCTGGCCGGGTACTCGGTGTTCATCGACCTGTCGCTGGCGGTGACCGGCCCGCTCATCGGCGCGGTGGCCACCCATTTCGGCTATGCCGCCAGCTTCCTCTGTGCGGCCCTGGCCGCGCTGGCCGGACTAGCCCTCAGCGTCCGTCTGCTCAGCCGTTTCGACGCGTCCTCGCGAGAACAGCCATGACCACCACCGCCCCGCTGGACACCGCGCTCGCCGTCAACCTGCGCATCGTCTCCATCGTCATCTTCAGCTTCCTGCTGTTCCTCGCCATCGGCCTGCCGCTGGCGATCCTGCCGGGCTACGTGCATGACGATCTTGGCTACGGCTCGGTGATCGCCGGGCTGGCGATCAGCATCCAGTACCTGGCCACCCTCTTCACCCGACCGCTGGCCGGCAAGCTGGCGGACAGCATCGGTGCCAAGCGCGGCGTCATCTACGGGCTGTTCGGCTGCGTTGCCTGTGGCGTCCTGACCCTGGCGGCCACCTCCCTGGAGTCCGTTCCGCCGCTCAGCCTCGGCCTGCTGATCGTCGGCCGGGTGATCCTGGGCATGTCGCAGGCGCTGATCGGCACCGGGTGCCTGAGCTGGGGCATGGGCAGCGTCGGCATGCAGCACGTGAGCAAGGTGATTTCCTGGAATGGCATCGCCGCCTATGGCGCCCTGGCCATAGGGGCGCCACTCGGCGTCGCCATGGTGGCAGGGCTGGGGCTGTGGAGCCTGGGGGTAGCCATCGCCCTGCTCGGCGCCCTGGGCTTGGCCTTGGCCTGGAACAAGGAGCCGGCGCCAGTCATCGCCGGTGAGCGGCTACCCTTCCACAAGGTGTTCTGGCGCATCAGCCCCTTCGGGCTCTGCCTGTTGCTGAGCTCGATCGGCTTCGGCGCCATCGCCACCTTCGTCACCCTCTACTACGCCAGCAATGGCTGGCCCAACGCGGCCTTCTGCCTGACCGCCTTCGGTGGCGCCTTCATCTGCGCACGGCTGCTGTTCGCCGGCACCATCAACACGCTTGGCGGCTTCCGCGTCGCCCTGGCCTGCTTCACGGTGGAGACCTTGGGCCTCTTGCTGCTGTGGCTGGCGGTCACACCGCAGATGGCGCTGGTTGGTGCCGCCATGGCCGGCTTCGGCCTCTCGCTGGTCTACCCGGCGTTGGGCGTCGAAGCCATCGTCAAGGTACCGCCCACCAACCGCAGCGCGGCCCTGGGCGCCTATTCGCTGTGCCTGGACCTCGCCCTGGGCATCACCGGTCCGGTGGCCGGCGCCATCGCCAACGGCTTCGGCTTCAGCGCCATCTTCCTCTTCGCCGGGTTGATGGCCCTGGCCGGCCTGGGCCTGAGCGCCCTGCTCTATCGCCGGGCGCTCGCCGAGCGCGGGGTCGCTCAGCCGTAGAGATCACCGCGCGACCAGGGCAGCTCGAGGCGGCCGTCGGCATGGGGCCTGGCGGCCAGCAGCTGGTGGATGTTCACCCAGTTCTTGCGGAAGGCATAGGCGCAGCCCGGCAAATATAGGCGCCAGATGCGCAAGGCCTCCGCCGGCACCAGCCTGGCCGCCTCCTCCAGGCGCGCTTCCAGCGCCGCACTCCAGAAGTCGAGGGTGCGCGCATAGTGGCGGCGCAGGCTCTCGACATCCACCACCTCCAGGCCTGCCGCACTCATCTTGGCGACGGCGAGGGAAAGGTGCGGCAACTCGCCGTGGGGGAAGACGTAGCGGTCGATGAAATCGCCACCGCCATGGCCCACCGCTCGGCCATCGGCATGCAAGGCGGTGATACCGTGGTTGAGCACCAGTCCACCCGGGCGGACGGCGTCGAACAGCGTGCGGAAATACAGCGGCAGGTTCGCCAGGCCGACGTGCTCGAACATGCCAACACTGACCACCTTGTCGTAGCGGCCGTCGCCGGGCAGGTCGCGATAGTCGAGCAGCTCCAGGGTGACCTGGTCGGCCAGTCCTTCCGCGGCTACCCGTACCCGAGCCAATTCCAGCTGTTCTCGCGACAGGGTGATGCCGTGCACCTGTACCCCGTGCTCCCGCGCCGCATGCCGCGCCAGGCCGCCCCAACCGCAGCCTACGTCGAGCAGGCGCTCGCCCGGCTGGAGGCGCAACTTGCGGCAGAGCAGCTCCAGCTTGTCACGCTGGGCGGTCGCCAAGTCCTCCTCGCCGGTCTGGAAATAGGCACAGGAGTAGACCAGCTCAGGATCGAGCCAGAGACGGTAGAAATCGTTGGACAGGTCGTAGTGGTAGGCAACCGCCGACGCATCCGTGGCCTTGTCATGGGGCTGAGGGGCGACGTCCGCTGACTGCGCCATGCCGGCCAGCGCCTGGCTCAACTGGTCACCGATCTCGATGACCTCCTGGATATCCCCTTCCAGGTCGATCCGCGATTCCACGAAAGCCCGGCCGAGGGTATCCAGATTGAGCCGCTGGGGATTGGCCAGGACCTGAGGATCCTTCACCACCAGGGTGACCCGCGGCGCGGCGCCAAGGTCGATTTCCGGCCCCTGGTCGATGCGAATCCGCAGGGGAAGATTCAGTCGCTGCAATGCGGTGGGTAGCGTGGGATACATGGGCGTGCTCCTGGCGGTTGTGAACGGGCGCCGCTCGCCGGACGTCGCTGTACCTCCCTCGGTCGCTAAGGCGCATTGGCCAACAACCTAACCGGATTACATGTTTTGTTACACCTTATTTTCGAGACGCAGCCTTACCCGATTCGCAAGGCTGGCTGCGAAGAGAACGGCGATACAGAAGCGTTCCGGTCAGAGCGGACCCGGATCTGGAATAGGCGCGGGAGCCTTGGGCGGCTCCGTCAGGTTCTCTACCACCTCGTCGGGGATCTCGGTATCGATCTCTTCATCGGCCATGTCCGAATCGTTCAGGGGCGCCTGATCGCCGCCCAGCCACCAGGCCAGGGGAAGAACGGACCGGGGTGCCGAGGTAAGGGTCGTCTGCATGAGTTGGCTCCTGCGCCTAGGGGTCTTCAGCATTAGTAGGCCGCTACCCAGAGAGGTTTCACCGAGGCGTTCACCACACGTCGCCCGCTGTTCGATCTCGCGCGGATCTCAGCGCAACGGGTGCCGAACAGGATCCGGAAGAGACTCCACTCGTACAATCCGGCACCCAGATTGCCATCACCTGACTAGACTCAAGGTAACCTACTGCCAGGAACGCCTGCCCATGGATACTCCCAACCGCTCTGCCAACGCCGAGCCAATGCTCGCGGTCGTCTCCGAAGACGAATTGCTGCTGCAGGCGCTGGTTCGCGAAGTCCTCAAGCAGGAAGGCTTCCAGGTGGAAACCTTCGGCACCGCCGACGCCGCCCTGCAGTTCCTGGAGCTGCATTGGCAACAGGTGAACCTGGTGGTATCCAACGTCCGGATGCCAGGCGTGATCGATGGCATCCAGCTGGCGAAGATCGTCACCGAGCGGTGGCCCATGGTGCCTTTCGTCCTGATGTCCGGCTATGCCGGCCTGCGCAACGATATTCCGCCGGGCGTGCCCTTCCTGCACAAACCCTGGACCCTCGACCAGCTGACGGAAGCGGTGTGGAAGGTAGTGCCCCAGCCCGACCGTTAGTGGCAACCACCCTCTCGGTGTCCCAGGCCCAGCCATGCCAGACGTCGCCGAACCACCGGCGCGCCCCGCCCGGCCCCGTACAACTGCCCTCGCAGCTATGACACAATAGGCGGCATGTCGGGCGATGCCCGCCTTTAGCGCAGGCCGGCCAGGCCGCCGCGGTGCAGCGGCCATCCCTGACCTCGCCCGCTGGATCTCTGCCCCATCCGACCGGAACGCCCCGTCCCTGCCGCTCAGCGGCGCGGAGCGCGGCGGCGTTGCGGTCTGAACCCCTCACAGGTACCCCTCTTGATCTCCACCGCTAACATCACCATGCAGTTTGGCGCCAAGCCGCTGTTCGAGAACGTATCCGTCAAATTCGGCAACGGCCATCGCTACGGCCTGATCGGCGCCAACGGCTGCGGCAAGTCCACCTTCATGAAGATTCTCGGCGGTGACCTGGAACCCACTGGCGGCCAGGTGATGCTCGAACCCAACGTCCGCCTGGGCAAGCTGCGCCAGGACCAGTTCGCCTATGAAGACTGCACGGTCATCGATACGGTGATCATGGGTCATTCCGAGCTGGCCAAGGTCAAGGCCGAGCGCGATCGCATCTATTCCCTGCCGGAAATGAGCGAGGACGACGGCATGGCCGTGGCCGAACTGGAGGTGCAGTTCGCCGAATTCGACGGCTACACCGCCGAAGCCCGCGCCGGCGAGCTGCTGCTCGGCCTGGGCATCCCGCAGGATCAGCACTTCGGCCCCATGAGCGCCGTCGCCCCCGGCTGGAAGCTGCGTGTGCTACTAGCCCAGGCACTGTTCTCGGATCCGGAACTGCTGCTGCTCGACGAGCCGACCAACCACCTGGACATCAATACCATCCGCTGGCTGGAAGGCATCCTGGTGGCGCGCAACAGCACCATGATCATCATCTCCCACGATCGTCACTTCCTGAACAGCGTCTGCACCCACATGGCCGA
>CAUQPA010000055.1:0-12767 GCA_963519325.1 uncultured Pseudomonas sp.
GTGCTGGGCTACTTCGACCGCTTCATGCAGGCGCTGCCCACCGTGGAAGCCCTGGCCGCCGCGCCCGAGGACGAGGTCCTGCACCTCTGGACCGGGCTCGGTTACTACAGCCGCGCGCGCAACCTGCACAAGGCCGCCAAGACCGTGGTCGAGCGCCACAGCGGCGAATTCCCGCGCAGCGTCGAGGCGCTCGCCGAATTGCCCGGTATCGGCCGCTCCACCGCGGGCGCCATCGCCAGCCTGAGCATGAACATCCGGGCGCCCATCCTCGATGGCAACGTCAAGCGGGTACTGGCGCGCTATACCGCCACCGCCGGCTATCCGGGCGAGCCGGCCGTGGCGCGGCGCCTGTGGGATGTGGCCGAGCGGCTGATGCCCCAGGAGCGCGTCGGCCACTACACCCAGGCGATGATGGACCTGGGCGCCACCCTCTGCACCCGCAGCAAACCCAGCTGCCTGCTGTGCCCGGTGAAACCCGGTTGCCGCGCCCACCTGCTGGGCCAGGAAACCGAATTTCCCGCAGCCAAGCCACGCAAGACGCTGCCGCAGCGGCATACCCTGATGCCGCTGTTCGTCAACGACGCCAACGCCGTGCTGCTGCAGCGCCGCCCTTCCACCGGCCTCTGGGGCGGCCTCTGGGGGCCACCCGAAGTGGCCGACGTCGCCGCACTCGAGGCCCTGGCCGAACGCCAGGGGCTGACCATCGACGAACGCCAGGCGCTGCCCGGCCTGGTGCACACCTTCAGTCACTTCCAGCTGGCCATCGAGCCCTGGCTGGTGCAGGTGGACCATCGCCGCCACGCCGTGGCCGAGGGCGACTGGCTTTGGTATAACCTCGCCTCCCCGCCGCGCCTGGGCCTTGCCGCCCCGGTGCAGAAACTGCTCAAGCGCGCCGAGCAGGCGCTCAAAGGAGAACCCGCATGACCCGCACCGTGATGTGCCGCAAGCACAAGCAGGAGCTGCCCGGCCTGGATCGCCCGCCCTACCCCGGCGCCAAGGGCGAAGACATCTACCAGCACGTCTCCAAGCAGGCTTGGGAAGAGTGGCAGAAGCACCAGACCATGCTCATCAACGAGCGCCGGCTGAACATGATGAACGCCGAGGATCGCAAGTTCCTGCAGGCCGAGATGGACAAGTTCCTCTCCGGCGAAGACTACGCCCAGGCCGAGGGCTACGTGCCCCCCAGCGCCTGAGCCAACCGCTAAGCGCCCGAAAAATCTAAATTTTTTTCGGCTCGCTGTTGACAGGGCGGCGAGAAACGCTTTTAATGCGCCCCGTTGCCCAGGTAGCTCAGTTGGTAGAGCAGGGGATTGAAAATCCCCGTGTCGGCGGTTCGATTCCGTCCCTGGGCACCACCTTTCGCTTTCAGGTGGTTTACGATACCTTTCTGAAAGCTCACGAAAAGCCCGCCCAGCGCGGGCTTTTTGTTGTCTGCAGTTTTCTGCCTTTCTTGCGAGCTAGATAGCTAGAAGCTAGCTCCAAGCATGACCGATTCGGTCAAGTTTAAGCGCCCAAGGAAGGTGTCATAGCATGGAGATGCTCGCCTTATGCACTTACCAGCGCCGTCTCTCCTTATCACTGAGTGATTGCTGATATCCGCTAAGGTTTTCTGCTACCCGACTTTGGCTTAAACCTACTGTTACTCAGCAAGCTGCTAACGTTCTTACAGCCCAACCCTAGGGTATGTCCTGCAAAACACCTGGTCCTGCTTGTGATCTTCCTGCGGCAAGCCGCATCCATCAGTCGAACGCCAAGGTAGGCCTCCAGCCATGCTCCCGGCATAATCCTGAACATCTGTTTCCCGGCGCCGCGCCCGCGCATTCAGGAAATTGTCACTGAAGGATTTGCCACTGCATGAACCAACAAGCCCTGTCCGCCTTTATCTGGTCGGTTGCCGACCTGCTGCGCGGTGATTACCGCCAGTCCGAATACGGCAAGGTGATCCTGCCCTTCACCGTGCTGCGCCGCCTGGACTGCGTGCTGGAGAAGACCAAGGCAGCGGTGCTGGCCGAACAGGCCGAGAAGATGAAGCTGGTGGCCAACCCTGAGCCCTTCCTGCTGCGCAAAACGGGAAAGGGCTTCTACAACATCTCGCAGCTGGACATGGCTACGCTGATGGGCGACCCCGACCATATCCGCGACAACCTCTACAGCTATATCCAGGGCTTCTCCCTACCAGTACGCGACATCTTCGAGCGCTTCGACTTTCTCACCCAGATCGACCGCCTGCACAAATGCGGGCTGCTTTATCAGGTGGCCGAACGCTTCGCCCAGATCGACCTGCACCCAGAAGCCGTGGATAACATGCAGATGGGCCTGGTGTTCGAGGAGCTGATCCGCAAGTTCGCGGAAATCTCCAACGAAACCGCCGGAGAGCACTTCACCCCGCGTGAAGTGATCCGCCTGATGGTCAACCTGATCTTTATCGAAGACGACGAGGTGCTGACCAAGCCCGGCGTGGTGCGTGACCTGTATGACCCGACAGCCGGCACCGGCGGCATGCTGTCGATCGCCGAGGAATACTTGGTCGAGCACAACCCCCAGGCGCGCCTCAACCTGCACGGCCAGGAGCTCAACGACGAGTCCTACGCCATCTGCAAGGCAGACATGCTGATCAAGGATCAGACAATCAGCAACATCAAGGCCGGCAACACCCTCAGTGACGATGGCCATGCCGGCAAGCGCTTCGATTACATGCTGTCCAACCCGCCGTTCGGCGTGGAGTGGAAGAAGGTCGAGAAGGTCATCCGCCAGGAACACGAGCAGCAAGGCTTCAACGGCCGCTTCGGCCCCGGCCTGCCGCGCGTCTCCGACGGCTCGCTGCTGTTTCTGATGCACCTGATCGCCAAGATGCGCCCGGCCAACGAGGGCGGTAGCCGCTTCGCCATCGTGCTCAACGGCTCGCCGCTATTCACCGGCGGAGCCGGCTCAGGCGAGAGCGAAATTCGCCGCTATGTGCTGGAGAACGATCTGGTCGAGGCGATCATCGGCCTGCCCACCGATATGTTCTACAACACCGGCATCAGCACCTACGTGTGGGTGCTGACCAACCGCAAGCCGGCCCAGCGCAAGGGCCTGGTGCAGTTGATCGATGCCTCGAGCTTCTGGCAGAAGATGCGCAAGAGCCTCGGTTCCAAACGCAAGGAAATGCCCGATAGCGCCATTGAGGAAATTACCCAGCTGTTCGGTCAGTGCGTCGAGGCGCGCCTGGCCACCGTGCTGGATGCAGACGGCAAGGAAGTCGCCCGGCAGATTCTGCGTGACGGCGAGGCCGAGCCCAGCGCGTCGGCTGGCGGCAAGGTCAAGCTCGCGCCGCTGTCGCGCCTGCTGCCCAACCAGGCCTTCGGCTACCAGACCATCACCGTCGAACGCCCGCTACGCGATGAGCACGGCGCCATTGTTATCGGCCAGAAGGGCAAGCAGAAAGGCAAACCGCAGCCCGACAGCAGCCTGCGCGACACGGAAAACGTGCCGCTCGATGAAGACGTGCAGACCTATTTCCAGCGCGAAGTGCTGCCCCACGCCCCGGATGCCTGGATCGACCATGACAAGACCAAGGTCGGCTATGAGATTCCCTTTAACCGCCACTTCTATGTATTCGAGCCGCCACGGCCGCTGGCCGACATCGATGCCGAGCTGAAATTCGTGACCGACCGCATTCTGGCGATGATCGGGGGGCTATCGGCATGAGTTTTCCGCGTTATCCCGCGCACAAAGACTCGGGAGTGGAGTGGTTCGGGATGGTGCCGGGGCATTGGCATATTTCTAAGCTCAAGCACTTTACGCACTTCGCCGGTGGCGGTACGCCAAGTCGAGACAAGGTAGAGTTTTGGAATGGTAATATTCCTTGGGTATCACCCAAAGATATGAAGTCGGAGCGCATCACTGGTGCAGAAGAGTGCATAACCGAAGAAGGGCTACTTGGCAGCTCCTCATCACTGATAGCGAAAGACCGTGTGTTGATGGTTGTCCGCTCAGGAATTCTGAAACACACCATTCCCGTTGCAATCAATGATGTCCCGGTCGCCCTCAATCAAGACATGAAAGCGCTGACATTTGAGCGAGAGAAATGCTTGGGCAGTTTTTTCTGGCGCTGGGTTCAAGGCCTAAATGACCGCCTATTACTGGCTTGGTCGAAGCCAGGTGCAACAGTAGACAGCATTGAGCACGACTATTTAGCGGAGACTCGGATCCCGCTCCCGCCAATTGATGAGCAGTTGCAAATAACCCTTTTCCTTGGGCGCGAAACCACCAAGATCGACAACCTGATGGCCGAGCAGGAAAAGCTGATCGCGCTGCTGAAGGAAAAGCGCCAGGCGGTGATTGCCCATGCTGTGACCAAGGGGCTCGAGCCGACGGCACAGATGAAGGATTCAGGAGTTGAGTGGTTAGGCGAGGTACCCTCGCACTGGGAAGTTTCGCAACTAAAGCATGTAGCCCAAGACGGTACGAGTATCACCTATGGCATTGTCCAAGCGGGACCTCATGTTGAAGGCGGCATTCCCTACATCAAGACGAGCGATATGTCTGGCGAATCATTACCCCTGGAGGGCTACTCAAGGACATCAAGCGAAATAGACCTGTCGTACTCGCGCTCAAAGGTTTTCTTTGGTGACCTGGTAATTGCCATTCGCGCAAGTGTAGGTAAGTGCCTCCCCCTGCCAGAAGAACTGGATGGGGCAAATTTGACTCAAGGCACGGCCAAGATTTCACCGGGAGAATGTGTTGAACGGGACTATTTACTTCACCTAATTAACTCCGCGGGTTTGCAGATCTACTTTGACTCAATGGCCAAGGGAGCGACATTCAAGGAAATAACCCTGGACATGCTACGGCGTACGCCAGTGCTCATCCCTCCACTTGCAGAACAAAGGAACATTGCTCGATATCTCTCAACAGAGCTGAAGTCCTTCCAAAATTTGCTTCAGGAAACAGAAAAAGCTATTTCCCTACTCAAAGAACGCCGCACCGCCCTAATCTCCGCCGCCGTTACCGGCCAGATCGATGTGCGCGGCCTGGTCAGGGAAGAACAGGAGCAAGCCGCATGAGCGATATCCAGCTATTTCGCCTGGGTGCTAATGGCTCTGCCTACGAGCTACCCAGCCGCGCCGTGGCCGTGGAAAAACAGCTACAAAGCCTGATCGAAGCGCAGATGGAGTGCTTTCTCGACGTACGCTTTCTTGCCAGCGAATACGCCACCGGCAAAACCCATAAGGGCCGTATCGACTCCCTGGGCCTGGACGAAAATGGTTGCCCGGTCATTATCGAATATAAGCGTCACAGTAACGAAAACGTGATCAACCAGGGCCTGTTCTACTTGGACTGGCTGCTCGACCACCAGGCCGAGTTCCGCTGGCTGGTAATGGAAAAGCTAGGCAAAGAAGCGGCAGACCAGATTGAGTGGAGCGGCACCCGCCTGCTCTGCATCGCCGCCGACTTCACCCGCTACGATCAACATGCGGTGCAACTGATCCAGCGCAATATCGAGCTGATCCGCTACAAGCTGTTTGGCGATGATCTGTTACTACTGGAACTGGTCAATTCGGTCAGCGTAACCAGTACCCTGGTAGCCGCACCAATAGCCGAGACCGAAGTAGGCAAGCCGGTAGCGGTGAGCAAAGACAAGACCTGGCAGGAACAGCTGGCGTTGGCTCCGGCAGAGATTGCCGCACTGTTCGAGCAGACCAGCAGCTACCTGCATTCCCTAGGCGACGATGTGCAGGAAAAACCGCTCAAGCTCTACCTGGCATTTCGCCGGCTGAAAAATTTCGCCAGCATCGTGGTGCAGTCCAAGCGCCTGCAGCTGTACCTCAAACTCAACCCCGACTCGGTCGAGCTGGTGGAGGACTTCAGTCGCGACGTACGCACTATCGGCCACTGGGGCACCGGCGATTTGGAGTTGAGCCTGCGCACAACGGCCGATCTGGAGCGCGCCAAGCACCTGATCGAACGTAGTTATCAGGAGAACTAGATGCTGACGGCAATCCTGCACGGAAAAGCGGGACGAGTAGAGCTCGACGGGCTACCCGTCAGCTGGCGTCAGCTGTTTCGCAAGCGCGAGGACTTGCTGACTGCAGTATTCTTCGGACGGCTGCCTTATCTCTCAGATGAGGCTCAAGAGCAGATACTGGCCCTACTCATAGGCAAAACCTTAGCCGGCGAGTTTGGCCAGCTGCGGGACATACGGTTCTGGCCCAAACTGGATGGAACTGAGGGCCGTAAATATGTCGAGCCCGATGTGGTCCTAGAGTTTAACGAACACCTATTGCTGGTCGAGGTAAAGCCCCCTTTCGGTGGCTCGCAATCATCTCAACAATGGCGCAATGAGATTCAGTCCCTGCAGAGCAACAACGATGATGAAAAAAACATCGTGCTACTTGCACTGGGACGCAATATGCCGGGCTGGCGGACCATGGCGCAAAAACTGGAAGTTGAGTTCGAAGAACTCAACTTACGGATTTTCTGCCGTGAATGGCATGACCTGCTTAGCGCTATCAGCTCCATGCGAAATGAAGCCGAAACACGTGACGCGCGCATTTATGCCGACTGGTTTGAAGCCTTCCACCTGTTTGGAATGATCACTGCTATAGCGCCCTTCAGCGATCTATTGCCACTCTGCAGCTCGGCTGAAATTTTCAATGAGAGTTTTGCCGCCTTACAGCGATGGGCTCCAAAGGCACAAAACCAGCATAAAACCATCACCTATATCGACTGGACGTCCCTGCTACCTCTTGTGCGGGAGCTCGAACAGGAAGAATTTCAATGGACATGAACCGTGATCAAGCTGCGTCCCTGGCAAACCAGGTACAACGCTCTCATCGCCTGTTGGCAGGATTTTACAAGCGTATGCTCCCCGCTTTGGACGACCTAGCGTCAACTTTCGGAACTACCTTCTGGTATTGGGGGCCACTTAGTTTTGACCGCCCGTGTAACTCTTCGACCAAACCATCTAGTAAATGGGCATGGGACTTTCTCCCGCTAATAGCAGCCAAGTTCGTATATATCCGTAATGACGATGGCAATCAGGCTGCTATTGAACTGCAGCTACGCATCGATCCATCAGCGCTGCCGGAGGCTAGACCGAAAAAAGGTCAACCCAATCCGACCGACTTGCCCGAAGTAACTCCGATCCTGCGGATATACCTGTACTGGCTGAAGGCCAATTCGTCTACGGACATAAAAAGTGAGTGGGACAAGGCAGAGTATCCAGCAGGAGAAGCCAACAGCACGTCTTTCCTGACTGATGACCTCGAAGGCACATGGCTGGAGGTTCCACTCGCGGACTTCATGCAAGCATCTCAAGAAACGGTAGTGCTGATTTCAAAACACATCAGCCTGCCCGCCAATCCAACTGAGCATGGATAGCTAATGAGCCTGCATAAGGAGGCGTCCTTCGAGAACGAGATCTGCGAGCACCTTGCCGCCAAAGACTGGCTGCATGCCGCAGGCGACGCGTAGGATGACCCCGATCAAGGCAATCGCAACGCTCGCTACCCTGGTGGGCATGAGGGTTTATTTGATCGTTAATTGACGAATTAACGTTTTCTCACCCCGGCGGATACCAGAACCCAGGAACCACGGGCGCTACAGGCCGGTGGTTTATTTGATGGTTATTTGATGGCTGGGCTCAATCGGGGCCTCATCAGCCACCTTCGACCGAACAGGAAGGCGAGAACCCTCCGTTCAGTCCCGCAGCAATCAGACATAGGCAAAGGATAAGCACTGCATGAGCCTGCACAAGGAAGCCTCCTTCGAGAAGGAAATCTGCGAGTACCTAGCCGCGAATGGCTGGCTGTATGCCGCAGGCGACGCGCAGGCCTATGACCGTGCTAGGGCGCTGTTTCCTGCCGATCTGATCGACTGGATCAAGAATACTCAACCCAAAGCCTGGGAGGTGCTGAGCAAGAACCATGGCACAGCTGCCGAAACGGTACTGCTTGATCGTTTACGCAGATCCCTCGACGAGCGCGGCACCCTGGATGTGCTACGCCACGGCATCGAGCTGCTGGGCCTGCGTCAGCCGCTGCAGCTGGCGCAGTTCAAGCCGGCGTTGAGCATGAACCTGGAGTTGACCGCCAGGTACGCAGCCAACCGCCTACGCGTGGTGCGCCAGGTGCGCTACTCGCTGACCTGCGAGAACTCCATAGACCTGGTGTTATTCCTCAACGGCATCCCAGTTGCGACCTGCGAGCTGAAAACCGACTTCACCCAGTCGGTGCAGGATGCAGTCGACCAATACCGCTTCGACCGCGAGCCAAAGCCCAAGGGCCGAGCAGAGCCGCTGCTGAGCTTCCCGGCAGGTGCGTTGGTGCACTTTGCCGTGAGCAACCGAGAAGTAGCGATGACCACCCGCCTAGAGGGCGCGGCAACGCGCTTTCTGCCATTCAACCAGGGTAACGATGGTGGTTCAGGCAATCCGCTCAACCCAGAGGGCCATGCCACGGCCTACCTCTGGCAGCAGGTATGGCAACCTGACAGCTGGCTGGAGATCATCGCCCGCTACCTAGTGGCGCAGAAGGACAAGAAGAAGCAGCTCAAGTCGATCATCTTCCCGCGCTATCACCAGCTCGATGCCACGCGCAAACTGGTGGCAAAGGTGCTGGAGGAAGGGCCAGGCGGCAAGTTCCTTATCCAGCATTCGGCCGGCTCCGGCAAGACCAATTCGATTGCCTGGGCCGCGCACTTTCTCGCAGACCTGCATGATGCCGAGCAGCGGAAGCTGTTCCAGTCGGTGCTGGTGGTGTCGGATCGCACCGTTCTGGACTCACAGCTGCAGGAGGCGATTTTCAGCTTCGAGCGCACCACTGGCGTAGTCGCGACCATCACCGGTGAGTCGGCGAGCAAGAGCGGTGAGCTGGCCAAGGCGCTGGCCGGCGGCAAGAAGATCGTGGTGTGCACCATCCAAACCTTTCCATTCGCGCTGAAGGCGGTGCAAGAGTTAGCCGCCACCGAGGGCAAGCGCTTCGCGGTAATCGCCGATGAGGCGCACTCGTCGCAGACCGGCGAAGCCGCATCCAAGCTCAAGCAGGTGCTGTCCATCGAGGAGCTGCAAGAGCTGGCCGATGGCGGCGAAGCGAGTACCGAGGACATTCTGGCGGCGCAGATGAGCGCACGTTCCGCCGAGAGCGGCATCACCTACGTAGCCTTTACCGCCACGCCCAAGGCCAAAACCCTTGAGCTGTTCGGTCGACGGCCAAATCCTGAGCTGCCCGCATCGAGCAGCAACCTGCCGTCGCCGTTTCATGTGTACTCCATGCGCCAGGCTATCGAGGAGGGTTTTATCCTCGACGTGCTGCAGAACTACACGGCGTACAAGACCGCCTTCAAACTGGCGCACAACGGTGCAGAACTGAGCGACGCCGAGGTGGAGCGCAGCCAGGCACTGAAAGGCATCATGCGCTGGGTGAAGCTGCACCCCTACAACATCGCTCAGAAAGTCCAGGTGGTCATCGAGCACTTCCGCGAGAACGTGCAGCCGCTGCTGGAAGGTAAGGCCAAAGCCATGGTGGTGGTCTCCAGTCGTCAGGAAGCGGTGCGCTGGCAGCTGGCGATCGACCAGTATGTGAAGCGCCAAGGCTACCCGATCGGCACCTTGGTGGCGTTCTCCGGCGAAGTGAATGATCCCGAGTCCGGTCCCGATTCTTTCACTGAAACTAGCCAGGCGCTGAACCCGCATCTGAGTGGCCGCGATATCCGCGAAGCGTTCAGCGGCGATGAGTACCAGATCCTGCTGGTCGCCAATAAATTCCAGACCGGCTTCGACCAACCGCTGCTCTGCGGTATGTACGTGGACAAGAAGCTGGGCGGCATTCAGGCCGTGCAGACGCTGTCACGTCTCAACCGTGCCCATCCGAAGAAAGACACCACCTATGTGCTGGACTTCGTCAACGAGCCGGACGAGATCCTCACGGCCTTCAAGGCTTACTACAGCACCGCCGAGCTGGAGAACGTGACTGACCCGCACCTGGTTTACGACTTGCGCACCAAACTGGACAGCACCGGGCACTACGACCAGTTCGAGGTCGAGCGGGTAGTGAGGGTATTGCTCAATCCGACAGCCCGCCAGGGCGAGCTGAGTGCAGCATTGGAGCCGGTAGCAAACCGTCTGCTGGTGCGTTATCGCATCGCCCAGGATGAGTTGCGCGCTGCCGAAGCGAACGGCGATGGCCAGACGATGAAAGAGGCAAAGGATGAAATGGATGCGCTGGTGCTGTTCAAGCGCGACATGGGTAGTTTCCAGCGTCTGTATGCCTTCCTCTCGCAGATCTTCGACTATGGCAATACTGATATCGAGAAGCGCCAGCTGTTCTTCAAACATCTGTTACCACTGATCGAGTTCGGCCGCGAGCGCGAGGGCGTAGACCTCTCCAAGCTGGAATTGGTGCGCTACAAGCTGAAAGACAAGGGCACCCGCGACTTGCCGCTGGTCAATGGTGAATATCCGAAACTGCCACCGATGAGTGCTTCTGGCAGCGGCCAGGTGCAGGAGAAAGAAAAGCTCTACCTCAGTCAAATCGTTGAGAAGGTCAACGAGTTGTTCGGCACAGATACTACCGACGGCGATAAGCTGTCCTGGCTAAACAGCCAGCGCGAGAAACTGCTGGAGTCTGAAGTGCTAGTACAGCAGGCGGCAAACAACTCCAAGGAGCAATTCGCCAGCTCGCCGGACCTGACACGGGTATTTATCGATGCGCTGATAGATAGCCATTCGGCGCAGGGCAACCTTAGTCTACAAGCGCTGAACTCGGAGCAGATACAGCGCGAGGTGCTCCATCTGCTGCTGGGGCCGGCACGGCTTTATGAAGCGCTACGCGGGCAAGCTAACAATTGAACTCAGCGTGAAACAAAAGGCCCTTTACCCAGGGCCTCACCGCGCCCCTGTGCATCCTCACCTTGCTACCCGCCGCCACCTTCCCACACTGGCGAAAAGGCCGTCCTAGAGCCTCCCGCTCTTCAAAAAATCGGCTTGGCAGCCTTGACTCTCTACCCACTTCAGACTCTGTAATGGCGCGGTGTCACCCACACCCAACCTTCCGGAGTCGGCTCCATGACCACCTGCAGCGACAAGCACCACGCGAATCACAGCCACCAGCACGGCCCCGAGTGCGGCCACACCGCCATCGAGCATGACGGCCACGTCGACTATCTCCACGACGGCCACCTGCACCACATGCATGGCGATCACGTGGACGAGCACGTGCTCGAGGTCACGGCCACCAATCCCGCTCACTGCACCCACGGCCAGAGCACCGGTCATGCCGTCGACCATGTCCATGGCCCCGATTGCGGTCACGAGGCCGTGCCCCATGGCGATCATGTCGACTACCTGGTGGACGGTCGCCTGCACCACGTCCACGACGGCCACTGCGACGATCACGGCCCGGTGACCCTGGTCCGCTAGCTGGCCGCGGCTGGGCACCTTGGCGGGCCTTCCCCGGCGCTGGCGCCCACCTTCTTCACGCCGGCGCCTGGCGGGCCGGCCCGTCGGCCTCGCCAAGATGGATCGCCAGCCAGACGCTGGCGACCGCGGGATCGGTGAAGGTCACCCAATGCTCGGTCTGCGCCGGGATGAACAGCGTATCGCCCGGCGCGAGACTGACCTCCCGCCCTTCCAGGCGGATCCGGGCGGCGCCCTGGAGCAGCAGCACCCACTCGGCGTGGGCCTGCCGATAGGGCGAGTGCGCCGGCGTAGTCTGGCCGTGGGAGACGATACGCTCGATGCGACAGCCGGGCCGCTCCAGCAGCGGTGTGAACACCTCGGCGGCGGTGGCATCGGGCAGGTCGCGAAGCAGATTGAGCATGACGTTTTCCTCCAGGGTGGAGCGCCCGATCGCGCTAGGATCCTGCAGGCTGCACCCGGAGCTGCCGCCAGCTCAAGCCAACCGCCGCGCCCCTGCCTCGGAGAGTCGCCACCATGACCCCACGCCCGCCGCTATTTGCCGCCAGGAGTGGGAACCGCCCGACCTTTTCAGCGGCCGGGCAACCGACCGTCCTGGATATCGGCGATGATCCGCGACACGACCGGCGGCCGGACCACGCCGCCGCTCAGCCCTGGCTTGCCACGGCGCTCAGGCGCCCTGCCGGCCATCCCCTGCACAAGGCGCACGGAGGCGCTCGCTGGATGCCCATTCGCTCGATTCCCCTCATCGCTCCTCCCCTGCCGCAGGACGCCGTCGAACCGCCTGGCGCCGCCACCGAACCGGCCGTACCCTTTTGGCTCGCCCTGCTGAGCGGCGTCAGCCTGTGGCTGAACCGGCTGTTCCTCGGCCTGGTGCTGGCGCTGGTCGGCTTCACCCTCTGGCACTGGTGGCAGGGATGAGGCGGCGGCTGGATCAACTGGAGCTGACCATCCTGATGTGCGGCATCTGCCTGCTGGTCCTGGCGCTCATCGTCGTGGTGGCCATGCAGGGCCTGGACTGGGGCTGAGCCGGCAGCCTTACCCGACCTTTACCCAGCCTGACGTCGGCTGACAGCCAAAGGTGTTTCATGGTGACGCGGCCTATCGAGCGCCGCGAGGAGAACACCATGGCATCGCGAGCGTCCTTGATTCTGCTGTTGACCGCCACCCTGACCGCCAGCGGCCTGGCCGCTGCCCATGGCGGCCCGGAACCGGAGCGGGCGCAGCCCTGGGTGGGCGGTGGCGCGGCGGCCTTCGGAGAGGGCGACGTGGTACCGGTCGGCGAATACCGCCGGCATCACCGGCACCATCCCTATTACCGTCGGGATCGCTACCCCTACAGCTATTACCAGCCCTATCCGCAGCCAGG
>CAUQPA010000056.1:0-12728 GCA_963519325.1 uncultured Pseudomonas sp.
CGGCCTACTGCTGGGTTATGGCGCGCGACTGGCCTATGGCTGCAACATCGGCGCCTACTTCAGTGGCATCGCCTCCGGCAGCCTGCACGGCTGGCTATGGCTGGTCGCCGCCTTCGTCGGCAACGGCGTCGGCGTGCGCCTGCGCCCGGTCTTCTTCCCGGACGAGCGCCGGGTGGAACGGCTGACCGGCTGCTAGACCGGCAGCGCCTGGCGACCGGGCGGCAGGACCCCCGGTCGCTCCGGCATGCTCACCATGCCGTACTGGGGGGCGCCGTGGTAGGTCTTGAGCGCCTGCATGACGAAGAGCAAGGCGGCGGTGCCCTGGTATTCGAACAGGCCCTGCAGCGGCCAGATGATCATGAAGGACAGGAACACCGCCAGGGTGAACTCCAGGTCCCGGCTCAGCTTGCGCGCCACCAGGTAGTGGACGGCGAGGCCGATGGGAATCACCAGGATCGACAGGAAGCCGAAGCGGAACACGGTGCCGAAGATGCCGACGTCGGAGAGGAAGAAGTAGTCGCCGAAGATCGGCTTGAAGCCATCGTTCCACATCAGGCTGAGGCTGCCGCTGGGCAGGCCGTTGTACAGCTGCAGGTGGTTGATGATCTGCGAAATGGTGGTTTCCCGCACGTTGTCGGTAGGCCCTTCCTGCACCGAGCGCGCATAGAAGTCCAGGTTGAAGCCCAGGACTTCCAGGAGGTGGGGATAGAGGATCAGCGGCGAGATGACGAGGCCGCCGAACAGCGCCGGTCCGATCAGGCGTGCCCGCAGCGCGAGGATGGTGAAGACCATGCAGACCACGATCAGCTGGCGGGTCTGCAGCACCACCACGATGGTGGCGAGGAAGAACAGCGCCAGCACGCCATTGCGCAACTTGGGCCGCAGCTGGCCATCGATGAAGGAGCGGCCGCGCCCGGCGAAGTAGATGCAGATGAAATAGCCGAAGAAGATGGCCACCGCCCCGGTGGAGGCCCGGCCCGGACGGCTGAGGTCCTTCACCTCTTCGCGCAGGTCCGGCAGCATCTTGAAGTAGGACAGCCAGCACAGCAGCGCCGAGAGCAGCCCGACCAGGATGATCAGGTTCTCGAACTGGGCGGCGGTCAGGCGCTTGGCCAGGTAGAGCACCAGGAAGGCGCTGAAGCAATAGAGCACCCGCCGTTCCTCGATGATGCCGTAGATCAGCGGCTGGCCCCAGAACAGCTGGGCGAACAGCGCCACCAGGACGACGAACACCACCGACGAGAACAGGCAGAAGGCCATCAGCAGGCGATAGTCGCGCTGCGGTCGATGCCAGGTGCTCAGCGTGAACAGCGCGAAGAACCCCAGGCAGATCGCCAGGTACAGCTCGCCCACGTAGCGGATGCCCACCGGATTGGTCGGGCTCTGCTCGAACACGCCGAATTGCAGGACCATCAGGCCGCCCAGGGCCAGAAAACTCAGTCGATTGATCAGCGTACCCGGCATTACCGGTCTCCTCGTAGCCTGGTCATGGATAAAGAATTCATTGCGCGCGCCAGTCGCCACCGACCTTGGCGTAGGTCAGCTGGCGACCATCCGCCAGACTCAGGCGGGCGCGGGTGTATTCGGGGAGGTCGACGCGGAAATCCCGGCCTTCCAGATAGAGGCCGCCACAGGACCCGGACTCGCCGCGATAGTCCAGCGGCTGGCGCTGCAACTCGTGGATGCTGCGGTGGAACAGCAGGTTGGCGTAGCCGCGCACCGTCATGTCGGTGGAAATCAGGGTGCAGCCCAGATCGACCTGGCCCCGGACCAGCGTCGCCAGCGCCTGGTTCTGCCGGTCGATGACGCCCCAGCCGGCATAGCCGGCGAGGTCGCTGCGGTAGGTCTGGGCGTTCTGCCACACGGCGATCCCCAGCAGCATGGCGAGGACCGCGCGCCCCTTGAGGCCCAGGCTGATGAAGGCCAGGCCGAGCAGCAGCGCGGCGGGGAAGATGAACTTGAGACGGTCGAAGGAGAACTGGGTGGCGTGCTGCAGCAGCAGCAGGTTTTCCAGCAGCGGCAGGCTTGCGGCCAGCAGCAACAGCACGGTGCTGCGTGGCCAGTGCAGCGTCCGCCGCTGCCAGACCAGCACGCCGAGGGCCAGGGCCACCGCGGCCAGGAAGAGGCCGAACGACAGGCCGTAGCCGGCGAAGAAGTCCACCAGGTGGGCGTTGTTCGGGCTGCGCGCGAGAAAGCGTCGGGCGAAGGCCTTGAGCGTGGGCAACAGGCCCGCCGCCAGGCTGTAGTGCAGCAGCACCAGCAGGCCGGCCAGCGCGGTGGCGAACGCCAGGCGCCAGGCCATCCGCTGCCCATCCGGCAGGTGCCGACGCTGCAGCCAGAACAGCGCGACCAGGCCGCCCCCGAAGACGTAGCCGGTCCACTCGGTCAGGGCGCCAAAGCAGACCAGCCCGGCCAGCACCCAGCCCAGGCGAGTGCGCAGCGGGCCTGCCGGCGCCTGGAGGTAGTGGAAGAAGGTCAGCAGGCTGGCCAGCAGCAGCACCTGGTAGAAGCTTTGCACCCAGTACAGCAACCCCTGGGACAGCAGGGCCTCGCGGCTGAACACCGCGACCAGGCAGGCCAGCACCGCCGCGCCGGCGGCCAGCCCGCGGCTGGCGCCGTTGCTGCGCAGCACCAGGTAGAGCAGGCGGAACAGCAGCAGTGCCGTCAGGGCGCCGAGGGCGGCGTTGAACAGCGCGAGATTATGCAGCGAAGGCGGCAGGCCGGCGGCCTTGAGACCGAGGTAGGGGGCGAGGAAGCCATAGCTGCTGAAGCTGGTGTAGACGTAGTCGCCGCTGCGGGTGGGGATAGTGGCGCCCCAGGAGACCTGCTTGTCATGGCTGCCACCCAGGGTGATGGTCGGCAGCCACCAATGGCGCGCCACCCCGGATTCGTCCAGGGCATTCAGGCTGAGCAGCACGTGATAGCTGGCTTCGAGATTCTGCGCCCCGGTCCCGTCGCGAAAATCCGGCAGGCGCCAGAGCAACGCGAGCAGCAGCAAGAGGCCGACGGCCAGACCGCCCAGCCAGAAGGGCCGTCGTCCAGCCCGGACCCCGGAATGGGTGACACCGGATACCACGCTCATCGCTTGTCTCCTGACAGCCGTGCAGTCGAGTACGCCGTCCAGGGCAATGAAGAACCAGGTCACCGCCATCCGCGGGCCTGGTACAACCGGTGCAAGACCACCCGCGCTGGCCACGAGGCCGCACGGATGGGTAACCGGGCTTCAACCGCTGACTACATTCAAGAAGCCGTCAGGAACACACCGTCGCCCAGGGGCCACGGTGTCTGTAGTGAACCTTGCCGCTCCCCACCGGCCAGGCCAGCGAAGGAGCAGTCGGGGACCGCCAGCGGATGCCGGCGCGCCAGGCAGCCGACTCCAGCAGGGGTCGCGAAGAAGACTGCCTTAGCACCTTGACGCTGCCAAGCGGGCATCCGTCGCGTTCTGCACGGAGTGTCACATTTTTGGCTTTTGCTTTCGCTTAGAGTCGACGCAGCACTCCAGCCGACGAGGTGCGGATCCCGATCCAGCGCCTGGCGTTTCCCGCTGTGCCCTGCCGGGTGCCACGGCTTCACCCCCGGTTCACCGACCGCTGACGCTCGCCCGCGAGGGTGTTCCGCGACGGATGTCCTCACCGTACCTGCCCAAGGCCCGCTCCTGCATGGACATGTCGCATCAGACTCTACCCGCCGCCGCCTCGGCCGCGGACATCGGTTTCGCCCGCTACTGCGCCGCCCTCTGGCGGCATCGTCGCGGCCTGCTCGCCTGCGTGGCGGGCTGCACCCTGCTGGGGGTGGCCTACGCCCAGCTCGCGGCGCCGCGCTACCAGGCGGTGGCCACCCTGCAGATCGAATACCAGCGCGGCATCATCAGGTTGGACGACGCCGACAACGGCCGCCCCCTGCCGCCGCCGGAAGCCATCACCGAGATGCAGCTGCTCACCTCGCGCCGGGTGGTCGGCGAAGTGGTGGATGCCCAGGGCCTCGACCTGAGTGTCACGCCGCGGCGCCTGCCGCTGCTGGGCGACTGGCTGGCGCGCCGCCATGAGGCGAGCCATGGCGACATCGCCCCGGCGCGCTTCGGCCTCACCCAGTACGGCTGGGGTGGCGAACGCCTGGTCATCCGCCACCTCGACCTGCCCGACGCCCTCTATGGGCAGCCGCTGACCCTCACCGCCGCGGCGCCGGATCGCTTCGTGCTCAGCGACGCCCAGGGCACGCGCCTGCTGGAGGGCCAACTGGGCCAGCCGGCCAGCGCCGGCGCCCTGCAGCTGGACATCGCCCAGTTGCGCGCCTACCCGGGCACCCAGTTCATCCTGGTCAAGCAGCGCCGGGGGGTGGCCATCCAGGCCCTGCAGGAACGCCTCAACGTCAGCGAGCGTGGCAAGCGTTCGGGCATCCTCTCGATCCAGTTGCAGGACCAGGATCCGCAGCGGGCCCAGCGCATCCTGCAGGGCATCAGCGAGGCCTACGTCCGCCAGGACGTGACCCGCAACGCCGACCAGTCCAGCCAGCAACTGGCCTTCCTGCGCCAGGAACTGCCGCAGGTGAACCAACGCCTGGGCGCAGGCCGCCAGGCCCTGGACAGCTACCAGCGCCGGCAGGGCTCCATCGCCATCGGCGAAGAGGGGCGCAGCCTGCTGCGCCAGGCGGTGGAGCTCGATGCCCAGCTGTCGGCCCTGGAGGTGGAACGCCTGGGCCTGGCGCTGCGCTTCACGCCCACCCATCCGCTGTACCAGACCCTGCTGGCGCGCCGCCAGGTGCTCAACGGTGAACGCCAGGCCCTGCAACGGCGCCTGGGCAAGTTGCCCCAGACCCAGCAGGAGGTGTTGCGCCTGCAGCGCGAGGTCGAGGCGGCGGACAAGCTCTATGCGCTGATGAGCAAGCGTATCCAGGAGCTGTCGGTGGTGCGCGCCGGCACGGTGAGCGATGTGCGCATCATCGACAATGCCTACGCCCAGGTGGCACCGGTCTATCCGAAGAAACCCCTGCTGATGCTCAGCGCCCTGCTGTTCGGCTGCCTGGCCGGCGGCGCCTGGGTGTACCTGCGCGCCAGCCTGGAGCGTGGTATCGAGGACGCCGATGGCCTGGAGCGCCTCGGCCTGCCGGTGCTGGCCCAGTTGCCCCTGGCGGCCGGACGCCAGCTCAACGGTTCGCTGCAGGCGCCCCTCGACACCGGCTACGCCGAGGCCCTGCGCACCCTGCGCACCAGCCTGGCCTTCGCCCGTACCGAGGCGCGCAACGACCTGCTGCTGATCACCAGTGCCAGCCCCGCCGCCGGCAAGTCGTCGGTCGCCGTGCAACTGGCACGGGTCCTGGCCGAAGGCGGCACACGGGTGCTGCTGGTGGATGCCGACCTGCGCCGCGGCCGCCTGCACCGGCGTCTGCAGGTGGCCCGCCGCCCGGGTCTGGCCGAGGTGCTGGGCGGCCTGGCGACGCCCGAGCAGGCGATCCAGGCCACCGGCCTGCCCGGCCTGGATTGCCTGGTGGGCGGGATCCGCCCGCCCAATCCGGCCGAGCTGCTGATGAGTCCGCGTTGCACCGAGCTGCTGCGCCAGCTGCAGCACGACTACGACCTGGTCATCCTCGATACGCCGCCGGTGCTGGCGGTGACCGATGCGGTGGAACTCGCCGCCCAGGCCGGCACCTGCCTGCTGGTCTCGCGCCATGGCTGCAACACCGCCAAGGAGATCGAGGCCACCCAACGCCAATTCGCCCACAGCGGCCTGGCGCTGCAGGGCGCCGTGCTCAATGCCGTCCCGCCGCAACCCTTCGCTCGGGGCAGCCTGGGGGTGCTGACGGGCTGACCCGACCGGCCAGCCAGGCGCCCGCCATACTGGCGCCTGGCCGGCGGTTGTCATCAAAGCTCAACACGGAGCCCCTAGGCTGCAGCGACCTTTCGAGAACGGATTCGTCACGATGTCGTCCGCTCCCCTGCCCTCCCTGCGCCCCTCCGCCCGCCCCGGCCAAGGCTGCGCTATCGATCTCTGTACCGCCTGGCCCGCCGTCGAGGCCGAGCACACCAATGCCCAGGTCATGGCCCTGTTCAACGAGCGCCGCGAGATCACCAGCCTGGCGGTGATCGAGCAGCAGCGGCCGATCGGCCTCATCAATCGCGATATCTTCCTCTCGCAGATGAGCAAGCCGTATCACCGGGAAGTCTACGACCGCAAGAGCTGCATCGCCTTCATGGACAAGGAGCCCCTGGTGGTGGACGCCGGGCTGTCCATCGAGGAAGTGACCCGGCGCACCGTCGAGGTCGGCGAGAAAGCCCTGGCCGACGGCTTCATCGTCACCCAGGAAGGACTCTTCGTCGGACTCGGCCTGGGCGTGCAACTGATGCGCCGGGTCGCCGACCTGCAGGCCGAGAAGAACCGGCAGATCATGCACAGCATCGAGTACGCCAGCGTCATCCAGCGCGCCATGCTGCGCAGCTCTCGCGACGCCCTGGCGGTGATGGAGCAGGACGCCACCCTGGTCTGGCAGCCGCGCGACGTGGTCGGCGGCGACTTCTATCACTTCGCCCAGTACGAGGACGGCTGGTTCGGCGCCATCGCCGACTGCACCGGCCATGGCGTACCCGGCGCCTTCATGACCCTGATCGCCTCGGCCTCGCTCACCCAGGCGCTGCAGCAGCAGGGGCCGCGCGATCCGTCCGCGCTGCTGACGGCGATCAACCTCGGCGTCAAGGCGATGCTCGGGCAGTCGGGTGATCTCTCGGAGTCCAACGACGGCCTGGACCTGGCCTGCTTCTGGGTGGATCGCCGCAGCCACCGCCTGACCTATGCCGGGGCCCGCCTGCCGCTGCAGGTGCTGGCGCCCGACGCCGCGGAGGTCCTGACCCTGGCGCCCCTGCGCCTGGGCGTCGGTTATCCCGACAGCCCCGCCGAGCAGCGCTGGCCGGCCACCACCGTGCCGCTGCAGCCGGGCAGCCTGCTGTTCGCCACCACCGACGGCCTGACCGACCAGATCGGCGGCCCGCGGCGCACCTCCTTCGGCAAGAAGCGCGCCCTGGCGCGACTGCTGGAAGCACGCACGGCGCCCACCGCGGTGATCTGCCAGCACCTGCGCGATGATCTCGCCGCCTGGCAAGGCGACGAGCAGCGCCGTGACGACCTCACCTTCCTCTGCATACGCGTGGCCTGACGACATGCTGACTTCCCTCGCCGAGAACGGCGCCTTCCTGGAGATCGCCCGGCAGCAGCACGTGATCTTCTACCACCATGGCTATTTCTCCCACGGCATCGTCGCCGCCATGGCCGAGGTGGTGAAGCTGCAACTGGAATTCGCCGGGGTCAGTGGCGCCACCCGGCGCAAGCTGTTTTCCGCCTTCATCGAGCTATCCCAGAACGTGCTGCATTACTCCGCCGACGCCCTGCCCAACGACCCGCCCGAGCGCGCCCAGCTCGGCCACGGCTCGGTCTGTATCACCCGCCTCGACGGCCACTACCAGATGCTCTGCGCCAACCCCATCGCCAGTGCCAAGGTGGAAGCCCTGCGCGAGCGTCTGCAGCCGCTCTGCAGCATGTCGCTCGAACAGATCAAACAGGCCTATCGCGAGTCGCTGCGCGCCGAGACCCCGGCCGACAGCAAGGGCGCTGGCCTGGGCTTCCTGACCATGGCCCGCGAGGCCAGCGCCCCGCTGGAATTCGCCTTCCATCCCTCCACGCAGCACCCGGGCACCGCCCTGTTCTGCCTGAAAGCCATCATCTGACCAGGGCCCTCATCGTATGGACCAGTTGTTCATCGCCCCCACGCCGACGTCGCCCGAGGTGGACTTCCGTTTCGCCGAGGACGTCCTCTGGCTCAGGGGAGAATCCTTTCCGGAAAACGCCGCCGCCTTCTACCTGCCGGTGATCGAGCGGCTGCGCGCCTATCTCGACCAGCGCCAGGGCACCGCGCTGCAGGTCCATGTCGCCCTCGCCTACTTCAACAGCTCCAGCACCAAGATGCTGTTCTCGCTGTTCGACGCCCTCGACCAGGCGGCCCAGGCCGGCAACGGCGTCGAGCTGCACTGGTACTACGCTGCCGAGGACGAAACCATCCAGGAATTCGGCGAGGAGCTGCGGCTGGATTTCCAGGCGCTGACCTTCGTCGAGCATCCCGAGCTGCCGGCATGACCGCCAGCGTCAGGCGTTGCAGTCCGGTCGAGCCGGGCCCCGACCTGTTCGAGCAGGAGACGGCGGTGCTGCAGACGGCCCGCGCGCTGTACGCGGTCGACCAGGCCGCCCCCGAGGCCTACCGCGCCGCGCTGGGCGAGCTGGCCCTGCACTTCGAGCGGCTGATGCGCGAGACGCGCCGGCTGATCGCCCGCAGCGACCGCGCCGAGCGCGAAATGAACACCCTCAACCAGCAGTTGCAGACCCTCACCCAGCAGCTGGAGTACCGTGCCACCCACGATGCCCTCACCGGGGTGCTCAACCGCGGCGCGGTGATCGACCTGGCCGGCCAGGCCCTGCAGCGCAGCGGTGGCGCCATGATCGTGCTGGACATCGATCACTTCAAACGCATCAACGACGACTTCGGTCACCCGGCGGGCGACGGGGTGATCCAGACCATCGCCCGCTGCCTGCAGGAGATCGTCCAGCCGCCGGCCATCGTCGGTCGGGTGGGTGGCGAGGAATTCACCGTGCTGCTGCCGGCCGCGGCAGCCGCCGAGGCCCTGGCCGTGACCGAGCGACTGCGCCAGCGCATCGCCCAGGATGCGACCGGTCCCGCCCCGGTGACCGCCAGCTTCGGTCTCAGCCTGAATGCGCTGGGTACCGACTTCGCCCTCGCCTACGGTCGCGCCGACGCCGCCCTCTATCGGGCCAAGCGGGGCGGTCGCAACCAGGTGGTGCTGGCCGACTAGCCTCGGCGGCCGGCGCCCGCACAGGCCACGCCGGGCATGAAAAAGCCGCTGCACCCGGCGAGGCGCAGCGGCTTTTTACCGGCCGGAGGTCAGGACTGCTTCCAGTCCGGATAACGGCGCTGATCGGCCGCCGGCGGGAAGTACTGGTACAGCCAGGTCTCGCTCAGGGCGCGATCCTGGGTCCGGATGAAGGCGCGCATCTGCACCGGATCGGCCTTGTCGCTGGTGGGGTACCAGTCGAAGATCACCCGGTAGCCGCCGATCTCGTCGATCTTGAGCACGTGGAAATCCTGCACCTTGCCGTCGGTGACGGTGACCACCGGCTCGATGCCGGTGCCCTCGGGCAGGAACGACAGGCCGCCGCCGTTGAAATCGATGGCGAAGCGCCGTGCCCAAACCTTGGGCCAGTGTTCACCCGGCGCCCAGCCTTCGGGGAAGCCGCCGATGCCGGACCGGGTGGCATAGACCCGTGCCAGCGGCGTGCTCACCGGCGGCAGGGCACTCCAGTGCAGCTTGTAGCCATAGTGCAGCGATTTGCCGGCGGTAATGGTCTCGGCCGGTGCCCAGAAGGCCACGATGTTGTCCAGGGTCTCGCCGGTGGTGGGGATCTCCAGCAACTGGATGGCGCCCTCGCCCCAGGCGGAGGTGGGCTCGACCCAGAGGCTCGGCCGGCGATCGTAGCGGACCATGACGTCCTGGTAGCTCTCGAATTCGTGATCGGTCTGCACCAGGCCGAAGCCCTTGGGACTGTCGTCCTTGAAGGCGTTGAACTGCAGCTTGGGCGGATTGTTCAGCGGCCGGCAGATCCACTCGCCGTTGCCCTTCCACATGGCCAGGCGGTCCGAGTCGTGGATCTGCGGGTGGTAGGTGTTGCAGGTCTGGCGCTCGTGGGTACCGCAGCCGAACATGCTGGTCATGGGCGCGATGCCCAGTTGCTTGATGTCGCGGCGGGCATTGACGTTGGCGTCCACGTCCATCACCACCCGGTCGTTCAGGCAGTCGATGTCGAAACGGTAGGCGCCGGTGGCGCTGGGCGAATCCAGCAGCGCATAGACCACGAAGCGGGTGCTGTTCTTGCTCGGGGTGACGAACCAGAACTTGGTGAAGTCGGGGAATTCCTCGGGCCGGTCGGCGTAGGTGTCGATGGCCAGGCCACGGGCCGACAGACCGTACTGGCGGGTCTTGTCCACCGCGCGGAAGTAGCTGGCGCCGAGGAAGGAGACGATGTCGTACTGGGCCAGGTGCGGCGCCTTGAACAGCTTGAAGCCGGCGAAGCCCAGGTCGCCCTTGAGCTGGCTCTTGTCGACGCCGCTGTCGTTGTAATTGAACAGCTCGGGGCGGAAGTGGACTTCCTTGGCCTCGTTGGTCTTGGGGTCCACCGAGAACATCCGCACCGGCGTCTTGAAGCCCATGCCGACGTGGAAGAACTGCACGTCCAGCTGGCCCTTGAGGTCGTGCCAGAGCGAATGCTGGGCATCGTAGCCGATGGCGTTGAACTGCTGCGGCGTCATGTTCGCCAGGGTGTCGGGCAGTTTCTGGGCGGTGGGCTGGTAGGCCTGGCCGGCCAGCTCCTTGGCATGCTGCTTGAGCCAGTCGAAATCGAAGGCCTGGCCGTCGCCGTTGGCCGGATTGGCGAAGGCCTGGAGGGCGAACAGCCCGGTGGAGGGGATGCCGGTGTAGGCCGCCAGGGCCAGGGACGCTTTGAGCAGGTGTCTACGCTGCATGGATCAACCTTGGTCACTAAGGATGAAAGATTCGGCCCAGCCGAACCGCCAGAGAGGAAAAAGAATGCACGATACCCGGATAGGTTCGCCATCGCACCGGTGAACTGCAGCCCAGCGCACGCTCTGGCCTGCCAGAGGGGTTACCAAAGCTTTCCGGTTCACAGTTCGGGTTACCAGACGGCGCGAAAGGCGCATCATGAGCCCTTTGCGGTCCGTACCGCTTGTGCCCTGGAGCGCCGTCTATGTCCGACACAGCCATCGCCTTCGGGCAACCCAGCCCCATCCTGCGCATCTTCGATGACGAAAAGGCGCGTGAATTCTACTGCCACTTCCTGGGTTTCCGCCTGGTCTGGGAGCATCGCTTCGAGCCGGGGCTGCCGCTCTATGCGGAAGTCGAGCGCGCCGGCCTGCGCCTGCACCTCTCAGGCCACCACGGCGACGCCTGCCCGGGCTCGACGGTGTTCGCACGCCTGACCGGCATCCGCGCCTTCCAGGCCGAGTTGCTGGCCAAGCACTACGGCTTCGCTCGCCCGGGCATCCAGGAATTGCCCTAGGGTCTGGTGATGGAGATCGCCGATCCCTTTGGCAATCGGCTGAGGTTCTGTGAGGAAGAGGCGGCGGGTTAGCCTGGGAACGTGGCAATTAGTTGATGACCGAGCCTGGCATGTCGCTAGGATCAGACCGAGCAACCTAGTCACAAGAGAGATCGCGGAATGGATTATCTGTTGGAATTACTCTTGCGACTGTTCTGCTTTCCCATCGGCTGGCCCCTGATGAAGCTCCTTACCTGGGGCCGCTATCCGAAGCCCAGGACCTGGTTCGCGGAAACACCTCAAGCTGACTGGACCAGTGGTCTTGGCTTGTTGGTCTGGACAGTGGTGTTACTCGCGGCGTTGAAGCAATTCGACTTTTCCTAGAACGACGCGTGGAAAACGCTGCGCGGTTTTCCACCCTACGCAGGTGTCACGCCCCCTGCCACCCTGCCCCCTCTCCCTCGGGGAGAGGGCTGGGGTGAGGGAAAGGCGACCGCACCAGTTCACCGTCTCCTTCGTAGGTTGGGTTGAGCGCAGCGAAGCCCAACAATCTCAGGCCGGCAGGGACTCGGGTAGCGGCACCGTCCCCTCCTCCACCTGCCACCAGCTCGGTAGCAGCGCGCGCACTTCTGGCTGGGTGAATCTGTCGTCGATGAGATAGAGGCAGCCGCGGTCCTGCACGGTGCGGATCACCCGGCCGGCGGCCTGGATGACCTTCTGCAGGCCCGGATAGAGATAGGCATAGCGATAGCCGTCGCCGAAGCGCCGTTGCAGGCGCTGGCGCAGCTGTTCGTTGACCGGATTTAGCTGGGGCAGCCCCAGGGTGGCGACGAAGGCGCCGATCAGGCGGTCGCCGGGCAGGTCGATGCCCTCGCCGAAGCTGCCGCCGAGCACGGCGAAGCCGAGGCCGCGGCCGTCGGCCTGGAAGCGCTCGAGAAAGGCCTGGCGGGCGGCTTCGTCCATGCCGCGGGACTGGCGCCACTGGGGCATGTCGGGCGCCAGCTCGACCAGCGCCTCGGCCACCTGGTCGAGGTAGTCGAAGCTACTGAAGAAGGCCAGGTAGTTGCCCGGGCGCTGGCGATAGCGACTGGCGATCAGCGCGGCGATGGGCGCGCGGGAAGCGGCGCGGTCGGCGTAGCGGGTGGACAGCCGCACTAGGCGCACCTCCAACTGCTCGGCGGTAAAGGGCGAGGCGACATCGACCCAGGCACTGCCGGCCGGGACCCCGAGCAGATCACGGTGGAAATGCTGGGGAATCAGGGTGGCCGAGAACAGAGTGCAGCTGTGCGCCGCCGCCAGCCGCGGACCGACGAAGGGCGCCGGCACCAGGTTGCGCAAATTGAGCTGCGACTGCGCCTTGCCGCGCCCCTTGAGCAGGGTGACGTCGAACAGCGAATGATCGCCGAAGGTCTCGCCCAGGCGCATGAACTGCAACAGATCGAAGAACAGCGTCTGCAACTCCGGCGCCGGCGGCTGCCCGGATTCGCCGAAATGCTCGGTGAGCAGGCCCACCACCCGTTGCAGGGCGGTGAGGAAGGCCGCGGGCAAGTCCGGCTGCACCTGATAGTCGACCTGCTGTTCCTTGTGCAGGCGATTCCATTCGCGGTTGAGCGCCTGTAGGCC
>CAUQPA010000057.1:0-12691 GCA_963519325.1 uncultured Pseudomonas sp.
ACATTAAAGAGGGCTGGGACGGCATCGCGCCGGTCTAGTCCAGAGGACGAGAGCCATGGCTACCATCGTTGTTCGTATCAATCAGCTGCGCGGTCAGCTGGAGCAGGCCCTCGTCGAGCAGGACTGGGAGGCCATCGGCCGTCTCGATCTGGATTGCCGCCTGGCGGTCGATGCCGCCATGCAGGAAGCGCCGGGTGGCGAGACCGAGCTGACGTTTGCCTTGCAGAATCTGCTCAAGACCTACAAGACCTTGATCGCAGCCACCACGGCCGAGCGCTCTGCCATCGCGGTCGAGCTGACCCAGGCGCAACGCGCCGACAAGGCCGCCAAGGTCTACCAGCTGTTCGGTTGATCGTCGTCCGCCAGACGGTCGTTCAAAGTTTCTACAATCCACCGCCATAAAATTGACCCCGCGTCGCAATTTGTCTTAACTTGCGCAAGATGCCGACCAGTTGGCACTTGGATGCAGGCGACACCTGCGCGTAGCGAACCGACTAGCCGGATGGGGCAGGGACATGTGGCGTGAAACCAAGATCCTTCTGATCGACGATGAAACCGAACGGTGCAAGGCCGTTTCCATCATCCTCGATTTTCTCGGCGAAGCTCATCTCGCCTGTAGCAGTACCACCTGGCAAACCTCCCTCGAAGCCCTCGACAGCAGCCGGCAGATCAGCTGCGTGCTGGTCGGGCGCGTCGATACCCGCGGCAACAGTGTCGAGCTGCTCAAGCAGGTCGTGGCCTGGGACGAGATGGTGCCCTTGTTGCTGCTGGGCGAGACGGCCCAGCCGGAGTGGCCGGACGACGTGCGTCGTCGCGTGCTGGTCTCCCTCGAATACCCGCTGGCCTATAACAAGTTGCTGGATTCCCTGCATCGGGCCCAGGTCTATCGCGAGATGTACGACCAGGCCCAGGATCGGGGTCGCCAGCGCGAACCTGAGCTGTTCCGCAGCCTGGTAGGTACTAGTCGCGCAATTCAGGGTGTGCGCAAGATGATGCAGCAGGTGGCCGACACCGAGGCCACGGTGCTCATTCTCGGCGAGTCCGGGACCGGCAAGGAAGTGGTGGCGCGTAACCTGCACTTCCACTCCAAGCGGCGCGAAGCGCCCTTCGTACCGGTCAATTGCGGTGCCATCCCGGCCGAGCTGCTGGAAAGCGAGCTGTTCGGCCACGAGAAGGGGGCCTTCACCGGTGCCATCACCAGCCGCGCCGGACGCTTCGAACTCGCCAACACCGGCACCCTGTTCCTCGACGAGATCGGCGACATGCCGCTGCCCATGCAGGTGAAGCTGCTGCGGGTACTGCAGGAGCGGACCTACGAGCGGGTGGGCAGCAACAAGACCCAAAGCGTGGACGTGCGCATCATCGCGGCGACCCACAAGAATCTGGAGCAGATGATCGCCGCGGGCACCTTCCGCGAGGATCTCTACTACCGCCTCAACGTCTTCCCCATCGACATGGCGCCGCTGCGCGAGCGGGGCGAAGACATCCCGCTGCTGATTAACGAATTGATCGCGCGAATGGAGCACGAGAAACGTGGCTCCATCCGCTTCAACTCGGCGGCCATCATGTCGCTCTGTCGGCACGAATGGCCGGGCAACGTGCGGGAGCTGGCCAACCTGGTGGAACGCATGGCGATCATGCATCCCTATGGCGTCATCGGCGTGGCCGAGTTGCCGCTCAAGTTTCGCTACGTGGAGGACGAAGCCGATCCCATGGTGGAATCCCTGCGTGAAGAGCTGCAGGAGCGCGAAGCCATGGCCGGCATCGGTACCGTCGAGGTATCGTCTTCGGCGCTGTTGCCAAGCGAAGGGCTGGACCTCAAGGACTACCTGGCCAACCTGGAAAAGAGCTTCATCCAGCAGGCGCTGGACGATGCTGGTGGCGTCGTGGCGCGGGCCGCCGAGCGTCTGCGCATCCGCCGGACTACCCTGGTCGAGAAGATGCGCAAGTACGGCATGGGCCGCCGCGACGACGAGTTCGACGAAGAGCTCTAGTAGACTCTTTGTAGGTTGGGCTGAGCGCAGCGAAGCCCAACGGTGCCCAGCTCGGCCAGCCCTGTTGGGCTTCGACGATAACGCCGTCTCAACCCAACCTAGGCAGCGATACCAGGGCGCCCCTGATCTAGAGGTAGGGTGTGTGACAACGCACTCTCATCCACCTTCTTCTTTGTAGCGTGGCACGTGGAAAAGGCTGCGCCGTTTTCCACGCTACGGCACTTTGGCGCCAGGGCGGCATGGGTCTTGCTCTACCCCGGACAATGTCAATTGTCCGTCGCGAGCCGAAGCCGATGCCTGCGCAAGCCCTTTCTTCCACCGCTGTTCCCGCTGAAGCCGTCGTGGAGGCCTCCGCCTCGGCGCAGGCCCGCGAGGCCTTGGGGCAGATGTCGCGCCAGCTGAGCGAATCCTTCCAGTTGCTCGAGGCGCGGATGAATTCCCTGCAGGGGGAACTGGAATGGGTGTCGGCCCAGCGGCTGCAGGAGCTGGCCGAAAAGGAGCGCCTGGCCAGCCGGCTGCAGAATCTCCTGGACGTGATGCCGGCCGGTATCGTGGTGGTGGACGGCGCCGGCCGCGTGCGCGATGCCAATCCGGTCGCCGCCGCCCTGCTCGGGGAACCGCTGGCGGGCGAGCTGTGGCGCACGGTGATCACCCGCGCCTTCGCTCCCCGCCATGACGATGGCCACGAGGTATCCCTGCGCGATGGCCGCCGGGTCTCCATCGCCACCCGTTCGCTCGACGGCGAGCCAGGGCAACTGGTGTTGCTCAATGACCTGACCGAAACCCGGCACCTGCAAGGCGAGCTGGCTCGCCATGAGCGGCTGTCCGCGCTGGGGCGGACCATGGCCTCACTGGCCCATCAGATCCGCACCCCGCTCACCGCTGCCTTGCTCTATGCCAGTCACCTGGAGGAGGGTGGCCTGGCGGAGGCCCAGCAGCAGCGTTTCGCTGGCCGCTTGAAGGAGCGGCTGCACGAACTGGAAAACCAGGTACGCGACATGCTGGTGTTCGCCCGGGGCGAACTGCCGCTGGCGGACCGGCTGTCGCCTGCGGCACTCTTCGCGGCCTTGCGCGAGGCGGCCGCGCCCCACCTGGGCAGTTGCCAGGTGCGCTGGCAGATCGATGCGAGCAATGGTCTGCTCGTGTGCAACCGCGACATGCTGGTGGGGGCCGCGCTGAACCTGATCCACAATGCCCTCCAGGCGCTGGCGGGTGCCGGCCGGCCCGGGCGGCTCAAGGTGCATCTCTACCGCCGTGGCGCTGAATTGCGCCTGGCTATCAGTGATCGCGGGCCTGGCATCCCACCGGCGGTGCAACAGCGCCTGGGCGAACCCTTCGTCAGCACCAAGACCACCGGCACCGGTCTCGGGCTCCCCGTCGCCCTGGCCATGGCCAAGGCCCACGGCGGCCAGCTGGCGGTGCGTTCGCGATTGGGCCGCGGGACCCTGGTGACCTTCATCCTGCCGTTGCTGGTGACTTCGGAGGCCTCGGCATGACCCTGCCCATCCTGCTGGTTGAAGACGACCGCGCCCTGCGCGAGGCCCTCGCCGATACCCTGGAACTCGGTGGCTATCGCTACCGCGCGGTCGCCAGCGGCGAGGCGGCCCTGCTGGCCTTGGCGGAAGAACCCTTCGGCCTGGTGGTGAGCGACGTCAACATGCCGGGCATCGACGGCCACCAGTTGTTGGCCAGTATCCGCCTGCGCGATCCGGCGCTGCCGGTGTTGCTGATGACCGCCTTCGGCAGCATCGAGCGCGCCGTCGAGGCCATGCGCAGCGGGGCGGCCGACTACCTGGTCAAACCCTTCGAGCCGCGGCTGTTGCTGGAGACGCTGGCACGCTGCTGTCCGCAAGGACGACGGACGACTGGGGAGCGCCAGCCGGTGGCGGTCGACCCCCAGAGCCGCCACCTGCTCGACCTCGCCCGCCGGGTGGCCCAGAGCGACGCCACGGTGCTGATCACCGGCGAGTCGGGCACCGGCAAGGAGGTGCTGGCGCGCTTCATCCATGACCAGTCGACCCGCGCGGAAGGACCCTTCGTGGCGGTCAATTGCGCGGCCATTCCCGATCATCTGCTCGAGGCCATCCTCTTCGGTCACGAGAAGGGCGCCTTTACTGGGGCCATCGCTGCCCAGCCCGGCAAGTTCGAGCTGGCCCAGGGCGGCACCCTGTTGCTCGACGAGATATCCGAACTGCCCCTGGGGCTGCAGGCCAAGCTGCTGCGGGTGTTGCAGGAGCGCGAGGTGGAACGGGTCGGGGCGCGCAAGCCGCTGGCGCTAGACATCCGGGTGGTGGCCACCAGTAACCGCAAGCTGGCGGAGGAGGTGGCCGCCGGCCGCTTCCGAGAGGACCTCTTCTATCGACTGTCGGTCTTCCCCCTGGCCTGGTTGCCCCTGCGCGAACGACCGGCCGACATAGTGCCCCTCGCCGAGCGCTTGCTGGCGGTGCAGGCCGCCCGGATGCAGCGTGCGGTGCCGGTGCTCACCGCGGCCGCGCGCCAGGCCCTGGCCGAGCACGGCTGGCCGGGCAACGTGCGCGAACTGGACAACGCTGTGCAGCGCGCGCTGATCCTGCAACCGGGAATGCAGGTCCAGGCCGAGGATTTCGGCCTGCACTGGCTAGCGACCGGCATGCCTCAGGCCTCCGCCGTTGCGCCTGTGGCGGAGCGGGGCACCAGCGATGCCACGAGACCGCTGGATGCCGACCTGCGTGATCGCGAATTCCAGGTCATCCTCGACACCCTCAAGGCCGAACGCGGCCGGCGCAAGGAGACGGCCGAGCGCCTGGGCATCAGTGCCCGTACCCTCAGGTACAAGCTGGCGCAGATGCGCGACGCCGGGCTGGAGGTAGAGCTATCCCTGGCTGCCGGTTGCTGAGTGCGCAAGTCGATAGCCGGCTATCTATTTCTGCGGAACCAACCGTCTAAGGCGCTGTTCTAGAGAAAGATCGCGACTGCGGCGTGGGGGCGCAGAGGACGCTCGCCCCCGCCGTCCCGGACTTGGTCCGGACGCTTTGCTTTCTTCTCTTAGGCGCTGCCTTGGCTGAAAACGGTTTCACGGACGGTGCTTGCCGTTTTCGTCGTGGGTAGTGCCCTGCCAGCACGAGGACGCTTGCCATGGGTTCCACCGCACCTTCCAGCTCCAACGCCGACCAGCTGACCATCAATACCATCCGTACCCTGTCCATGGACGCGGTACAGAAGGCCAACTCGGGCCACCCCGGTACCCCGATGGCCCTGGCCCCGGTCGGGCATACGCTGTGGAGCCGCTTCCTCCGCTACCACCCCGAGCACCCGGACTGGCCCAACCGCGATCGCTTCGTCCTCTCCGTCGGCCATGCCTCCATGCTGCTCTATTCCTTGCTGCACCTGGCCGGGGTCAAGGAGATCGACGAGCATGGCACCGCCACCGGCAAGGAAGCGGTCAGCCTCGAAGACATCAAGCAATTCCGCCAGATGGATTCCAAGACCCCGGGACACCCGGAGTACCGCATGACCACTGGCGTGGAGACCACCACCGGCCCGCTGGGGCAGGGCTGCGGCAACAGCGTCGGCATGGCGCTGGCGCAAAAGTGGCTGGCCGCGCGCTTCAATCAGCCGGGCGCGACCCTATTCGACTATGACGTCTATGTGCTCTGCGGCGACGGCGACATGATGGAAGGGGTCACCGGCGAGGCAGCCTCGGTGGCCGGTCACCTGGGGCTCGACAACCTCTGCTGGATCTACGACAACAACACCATCAGCATCGAGGGCCACACCGAGCTGGCCTTCAGCGAGGACGTCGCCGAGCGCTTCCGCGGCTACGGCTGGCATACCCTGCACGTCAAGGATGCCAACGATGCCGAGGCACTGGCCGCAGCCCTGCATCGCTTCAAGGGCAACACCGGCAAGCCGACCCTGATCGTGGTCGACAGCCTCATCGGCTATGGTGCGCCCAACAAGCAGAACACCGCTGCCGCCCACGGCGAACCCCTGGGCGCGGACGAGATCAAGCTGGCGAAAAAGGCCTACGGCTGGCCCGAGGATGCCGACTTCATGGTGCCGGATGAAGCCCGTCATCATCTGCGCGATGCCCTTCTGGAGCGTGCCAGTGGTCTCTACGAAGACTGGAATCGCGCCTTCGACCGCCTACGCCAGGACGACCCCACCCGCGCCGACGAATTGCAGCGCATGCGTGCCGGCGAGATGCCGGAGGATTGGGATGCGCAACTGCCCAGCTTCGAGCCCGATGCGAAAGGCGTGGCCTCCCGTGAATCCGGTGGCAAGGCGCTCAATGCCTTCGCCCAGCACATCCCCTGGCTGATCGGTGGTGCCGCCGACCTGGCGCCGTCGACCAAGACCAATCTCAAGTTCGACGGCGCCGGCAGCTTCTCGGCCCGTGAGCCATCCGGCCGCAACATGCACTTCGGTATCCGCGAGCACGCCATGGGCTCCATCGCCAACGGCATGGCGCTCTGCTACCTGCGCAGCTTCACCGCCACCTTCCTGGTGTTCAGTGACTACATGAAGCCGCCGATCCGCCTGGCCTCCATCATGGAATTGCCGGTGGTCTTCGTCTTCACCCACGACTCCATCGGTGTTGGCGAAGATGGCCCCACCCACCAGCCCATCGAGCACCTGGCGCAATTGCGTGCCACCCCGGGCCTGCTGACCCTGCGTCCCGGTGATGCCAACGAGGCCGTGCAGGCCTGGAAGATCGCCCTGCAGCAGACCAGCAGACCCTCCTGCATGGTGCTGTCGCGCCAGCCCCTGCCGACCCTGGATCGCGGGAAATACGCCAGTGCCGAGGGCGTCGCCCAGGGTGCCTACGTGGTAGCCGACGCCGAAGGCGGCAAGCCCCAGGTCATCCTCCTGGCCACCGGCAGCGAGCTGGGCCTGGCGATGCAGGCCTATGAGCAACTCAAGGGCGAAGGGGTGAAGGCACGCGTCGTCTCCATGCCCTGCTGGGAGCTGTTCGAAGAGCAGGACGAGGCCTACAAGCAGTCCGTGCTGCCCGACGATGTCCTGGGCCGCGTCGCCATCGAGCAGGCGGGGCCGCTGGGCTGGGAACGCTACATCGGCCGCAAGGGCGCCTCGGTGACCATGAGCACCTTCGGTGCTTCGGCGCCCATCGGCAAGCTGCAGGCCAAATACGGCTACACCGTGGAGAACGTGGTCAAGCTGGCCAAGGAACAGGCGCAACGTCAGGGGAGCGCCACATGAGCAATCCACTCAAACAGCTGACGGAGCAGGGGCAGGCCGTCTGGCTCGACTTCGTCAGCCGCGAGTTCCTCGCCAAGGGAGAGCTGCAGACGCTGATCGAGCGTGACGGCCTGACCGGTGTCACCTCCAATCCGTCGATCTTCGAAAAGGCCATGGGGCACGGCAGCGACTACGATGCCAGCCTCGAAGCCTTCCTGGAAAAGGCCGATGCCGAGCCGGTGGACGTCTATGAACACCTGGCCATCGAGGATATCCAACAGGCCGCCGATATCCTGCGCCCGGTCTATGACCGGCTCGACGGTCGCGATGGCTATGTGAGCCTGGAAGTCTCGCCCTATCTGGCGCTGGATACCCGCGCCACCCTGGAAGAGGCCCGTCGCCTCTGGCAGGCGGTGGAGCGGCCCAACCTGATGGTCAAGGTGCCTGGCACACCGGAAGGAGCAGTGGCGATTCGCAAGCTGATCGAAGAGGGGATCAACGTCAACGTGACCCTGCTGTTCGATCGCAATGCCTACATGGCGGTGGCCGAGGCCTATATCTCCGGTCTGGAAGCGCGGCTGCACCAGGGCCAGGACATCTCCCGCCTGGCCAGCGTGGCGAGTTTCTTCATCAGTCGGGTAGATGGCGTGCTGGACAAGCGCATCGACGAGCACAAGGACGGTGACGGCGAGCTGCCGGCGCTGCGTGGCAAGATCGCCATCGCCAATGCCAAGCTGGCCTACCAGGACTACCTGCGGCTGATCGAGTCGCCGCGCTGGAAGGTGCTGGAAGCCAAGGGCGCGCGACCGCAGCGCCTGCTATGGGCCTCCACCGGCTCCAAGGATCCGGCCTATCCCGATACCCTCTACGTGGATCAACTGATCGGGCCGGACACCGTCAACACCATGCCGCCCAAGACCATGGACGCCTTCCGCGACCATGGCACCGTGGCGCCCATGCTGGGCACCGACATCGAGGCGGCGCAGCAGGTGATAGCGGCGACGGCGCGCTTCGGACTGGATTTGGACGGCGTGGCCAAGCAACTGGTCAAGGACGGCGCCCGCCAGTTCGAGGACGCCGCCGATGCCCTGCTGGGCGCAGTGGGGCAGAAGCGCCTCGATGTGCTTGGCGAGCGCCTCAATACGGCCAGCTATCGGCTTCCCAATGCCTTGAACGAAGCCGTCGAGGCTCGCCTCGACGAAGCCCGGCGCGAAGGCTGGTCCCGGCGCCTCTGGCAGGGCGATGCCTCGTTGTGGACCGGTCGAGACGAAGACCAATGGGTCGGTTGGCTGGCTGCGGCCCAGGGCCGCCAGGCCGATCCCGCGGCGCTCACGGCGCTGGCCGAGGCGGTGCGCAGCGAGGACCTGGATACCGTGGTGCTGCTGGGCATGGGCGGTTCCAGCCTGGGCCCCGAGGTACTGGCCAAGACACTCGGTACCGCCAGCGGCGGCCTCACCCTCAGGGTGCTGGATTCCACAGATCCGGCGCAGATCAGCGCGCTGGAAGACCAGCTGGACCTCAGCAGGACCCTGTTCCTGGTGTCAAGCAAGTCCGGCTCGACCCTGGAGCCGGAGATCCTCCGTGCTTACTTCCAACAGGCCGCGGAACGGGTACTGGGCGAAGCCGAGGCGCGTCGGCGTTTCGTCGCCATCACCGATCCGGGCTCCAAGCTCGAGGCCAGCGCCACGGCCGACGGCTATCGCGCCATCTTCCATGGCGATCCTCATATCGGCGGGCGCTACTCGGTCCTCTCGGTATTCGGCATGGTCCCCCTGGCCTTGCTCGGGCATTCCGTGGCCGACTTCTTCCAGGTCACCCAGCCCATGGTGCTGGCCTGCAGCCCCAGCTCGCCACCGGCGATCAACCCCGGCATCCGCCTGGGCGTGGTATTGGGCGAGGCGGTGCGCGCCGGGCGCGACAAGGTCACCCTGATCGCCTCTCCCGGGGTGGCCAGCCTCGGGGCCTGGCTGGAACAACTGTTGGCGGAAAGTACCGGCAAGCAGGGCAAGGGCATCATCCCGGTGGACCTGGAGCCGCTTGGTGAGCCGAGCGTCTATGGCTCGGACCGGGTTTTCGTCAGCCTGGTCCTGGCCGGTGAAGAGGATGCCGAGCGTGACGGCCGCCTGCAGGCACTGGCCGCGGCAGGTCATCCGGTGATCGATATCCGCCTCGCTCGCCCGGCGCTGATCGGCCAGGAATTCTTCCGTTGGGAGGTAGCCACCGAGGTGGCTGGTGCGGTGATCGGCATCAATCCCTTCGACCAGCCCGACGTCGAGGCCAGCAAGGTCAAGACCCGTGCCCTTACCGACGGCTACGAACGCGAAGGCCAACTGGCCGGTGACCAACCCTTGCTGGAGGAGGGGGACCTGGCCGTGTTCGCCGATGCCGACTTGCATGGCCAGGACAGCGTCCGCGCCGCGCTCAAGGCGCACCTGGCGCGCCTGCAGCCGGGCGACTACCTGGCCGTGCTCGCCTATCTCGAGCGGAATGAGCTGCACGAGGAGGCCTTGAGCGCCATGCGTGATAGCATTCGCGACAGCAAGCGCGTAGCGACCGTCGGCGGCTTCGGCCCTCGTTTTTTGCACTCCACCGGGCAGGCCTACAAGGGCGGTCCCAACTCGGGGGTGTTCATCCAGATTACCGCCGATGCCCAGAACGACCTGGAGATTCCCGGCCGTAGCCTGAGCTTCGGCGTCGTCGAGGCCGCCCAGGCCAAGGGCGACCTCGAAGTACTGGCCGAACGGGGACGGCGCTACCTGCGTGTGCATATCAAGGGCGGCGACATAGACGCTGGCCTGCAACAAATCGTCGAACTGGTCGAGGCGGCGGTCGCCTGACCTCAAGGAGTCATCAGCATGCAATTGGGAATCATCGGACTGGGCCGCATGGGCGGCAACATCGCACGGCGTTTGATGAAGCATGGGCATGAAATCGCGGTCTACGACCGCAGTGCCGAAACCGTGGCCGGCCTCGGCAAGGAAGGCGCCATCGCCGCCGACGGTCTCGACGGTGTCATCGCGGCCCTGGCGCAGCCCCGCGCCATCTGGGTCATGCTGCCCGCCGGCGAGCCGACCGAGCAGACCATCGCCGAGCTGGCCGACCGCCTGGCTCCCGGCGACGTCATCATCGATGGCGGCAACACCTACTACAAGGACGACATCCGGCGCGCCAAGACCCTGGCCGAGAAGGGCATCGACTATGTCGACGTCGGTACCTCCGGCGGCGTCTGGGGCCTGGAGCGCGGCTACTGCATGATGATCGGTGGCAAGTCTGAGGCCGTCGAGCGCCTGGAGCCCATCTTCGAGGCCCTGTCCCCCGGCTATGGCAGCATCGAGCGCACCCGTGGCCGCAATGCCCCGGACGAGCGCGCCGAGCGTGGCTACATCTTCACCGGTCCGGCCGGCTCCGGTCACTTCGTCAAGATGGTGCACAACGGCATCGAATACGGCCTGATGCAGGCCTATGCCGAGGGCTTCGACATCCTCAAGATGAAGAACAGTGACAAGCTGCCGGAAGACGAGCGCTTCGACCTGGACCTCGCCGACATCGCCGAAGTCTGGCGCCGGGGCAGCGTGGTCTCCTCCTGGCTGCTGGACCTGACCGCCCAGGCCCTGGCCGGTGACGTCGCGCTGGACAAGTTCTCCGGCTCGGTAGCCGACAGCGGCGAAGGTCGCTGGACTATCGAGGCGGCCATCGAGGAAGCGGTGCCGGTCAACGTGCTGTCCGCCGCCCTCTATGCCCGTTTCCGTTCCCGCCAGCAGGCCACCTACGCCGACAAGCTGTTATCGGCGATGCGCTTCGGCTTCGGCGGCCACGTCGAAATCCCGCAATAAAACCCCGGCCGTTCCCCTGTGGAGCGGCCACGGGCTGCGTCCCCGGGGGACGGCACCAGCCGCCCTCGTGGATAAGGCCCTGTCATGACCGATTCTCCTGCCGTCACCCCCGACACCGCTGCCCAGGAGCGGCGTTCCTGCACCAAAGCCCCTGCCGCGCCGCCGGCCATGCTCTTTCTGTTCGGTGCCAACGGCGACCTGGTCAAGCGCTTGCTCATCCCCTCGCTGTACAACCTGCTGCGCGATGGGCTGCTCGACGAGCGTACCCAGATCATCGGCGTCGATCACAACCCCAATACCGATGAAGGTTTCGCCGATCGCCTGGAGGCCTTCATCCGCGACCAGGCCGAAGCCAAGGGCAAGTCCCGCGACGAGGCCCTGGATGCCGAGCTCTGGAAACGGTTGCGTAGCCGCATCCATTACCTGCAGGGCGACTTCCTCGACGACGCAACCTACCAGGTGGTGGGCGAGCGCATCGCCCAGGCCGAGACCGACAACGCCGTCTTCTACCTGGCCACCGCCGCGCGCTTCTTCGGCGACGTGGCCGAGCGCCTGGGCCAGGCCGGCCTGCTGGCAGAGCGCGATGACGCTTATCGCCGCCTGGTGGTGGAAAAACCCTTCGGTGCCGACCTGGCCAGTGCCCAGGCGCTCAACCAGCGCCTGCTGGCCAACATGGACGAACAGCAGATCTATCGGATCGACCACTACCAGGGCAAGGAGACGGTGCAGAACATCCTGGTCAGTCGTTTCTCCAACGCCTTGTTCGAATCCTTCTGGAACAACCACTACATCGATCACGTGCAGATCACCGCCGCGGAAACCGTGGGCGTGGAGTCGCGGGGGGATTTCTACGAGAAGACCGGGACGCTGAGGGACATGGTGCCCAACCACCTGTTCCAGCTGCTGGCCATGGTCGCCATGGAGCCGCCGGCCTCCTTCAACGCCACCTCGGTGCGTGACGAAAAGGCCAAGGTGGTCGGCGCCATCCGCCCCCAGACCACCGAAGAGGCGCTGGCCAACTCGGTGCGCGGCCAGTACGCCGCCGGGACGATGAATGGCAAGCCGGTGAAGGGCTATCGCGAGGAAGAGCGCGTCGATCCGCAGAGCCAGACCGAGACCTACGTGGCGCTCAAACTGTTCGTCGACAACTGGCGCTGGGCCGGCGTGCCTTTCTACCTGCGCACCGGCAAGCGCCTGACCGCCCGCGACACCGAGATCGCCATCTGCTTCAAGCACGCGCCCTACGCCCAGTTCCGCGACACCAAGATCGACCGCATGCGGCCGAATTACCTGATCATCCAGATCCAGCCCGACGAAGGCATGTGGTTCGACTTCCACGCCAAGCGCCCGGGCCCGCTGGTGGAGCTGGAGAACATCCGCATGGGCTTCGCCTACAGCGATTTCTTCGAGATGCAGCCCTCCACCGGCTACGAAACGCTGATCTACGATTCGCTGATCGGCGACCAGACGCTGTTCCAGCGCGCCGACAACATCGAGAATGGCTGGCGTGCGGTGCAACCCTTCCTCGACGCCTGGAAACAGGGCGGCGAGGTGGAACCCTATGCGGCGGGCAGTGCCGGCCCCGCCGGAGCCGATGAACTGCTGAAGAAGGACGGCCACTCATGGCATCCGCTGACCTGATCCCCATCGACCTGCTGGTGTCGGATATCGACGGCACCCTGGTGC
>CAUQPA010000058.1:0-12668 GCA_963519325.1 uncultured Pseudomonas sp.
CGCTTCGGCCTGGGCTGGGCCAAGTCGCACAGCTTCCACACCGGCCAGACCCCGGTGATGAAGTACAACCGCCAGCTGATGCAGGCGATCATGTGGGATCGCATCAAGATCGCCGACATCGTCGGCGTCCAGGTGATCACCCTGGACGAAGCGCCGCGCGGCTACAGCGAATTCGATTCGGGCGTGCCGAAGAAATTCGTCATCGACCCGCACCGGCTGTTCAGCGCGGCCTAGCTATTGCGCTAAGGATTTTGTCCGGGAATGCTGGCCAATTGGCATTTCTCGGCAAGCCGTGCAGTCGTTTGCCGCACCAAGGGGTCTACCTCCGCAGCGTCCGCCCTGGGCGCTGCTTTTCCCTGGTGCCACAAACGAGGCCAACATGACCCCGAATGTCCTTTCCACCATCCGCCGTATCGCCCCCTCGCTGCTCGTGGCCCTGCTGTTGCTGCTGGGCAGCACCGCCGCCCGCGCCGAAGGCGGGGTGTCCTTTCGCTTCGCCGAAGAAGGGCAGGGCTGGTTGCTGCAAGGTCCGGTCGATGTGCTCAAGTGGCCCTTCGTCTACGACCGCAGCCGCGAGCGCGCCCGCAATACCCTGGTGCGCCTCTCGGGTGACACCCAGGTGCGGGTGATCGAAACCCGTTCCTTCCAGCGCTGGAAGCGCGTCGAGCTGCAGCAGGACGGCCGTACCGTGCTGGGCTGGGTGGAAAGCTACGGCGTGCCCGAGGCCATGCGCCTCGATTAGTCGGGAGCAAAAGGCCACCGTCGCCAGTCACACCTCTGATCCCTTTCCTTCCAGAGGAGCGACGCATGTCCGCCATCACCCGTCTTCAGCTCAACGACGGCCACCACATTCCGCAATTCGGTCTCGGCGTCTGGCAGACCCCCGCCGAGGAGACCGCCCAGGTGGTCAAGACCGCGCTCGACCTGGGCTATCGGCACATAGATACCGCCGCCATCTACGGTAACGAAGAGGGCGTCGGCCAGGCCATCGCCCAGGCCGGCCTGCCGCGCGACGAGCTGTTCATCACCACCAAGCTGTGGAATGCCGACCAGGGCTACGACAGCGCCCTGCGCGCCTTCGACGCCAGCCTGGCCAAGCTTAAGCTGGAGTACGTCGACCTCTACCTGATCCACTGGCCGCTGCCGGAGAAGGGCCTGTTCCTCGACAGCTGGAAGGCGCTGATCGAATTGCGCAACCAGGGCCGGGTGAAGTCCATCGGCGTATCCAATTTCCGCCAGGCCGACATCGAGACCCTGCTCACCGAGACCGGCGTGGTGCCGGTGGTCAACCAGATCGAGTGCCATCCGCTGTTGCAGCAGCAGGAACTGCGCGACTTTAACACCTACAAGGGCATCGCCACCGAAGCCTGGAGCCCCCTGGCCCAGGGCGGCGAACTGCTCGGCAGCCCGGTGCTGCAGCAACTGGCGACCAAGCACGGCAAGACGCCGGCCCAGGTGGTGCTGCGCTGGCACATCCAGCTCGGCAACATCATCTTCCCCAAGTCCAAGACGCCCAAGCGCATCGAAGAGAACATGCAGATCTTCGATTTCGCCCTGGATGACGAGGACCTGCGCCAGATCGCCGGGTTGAACCAGGACAAGCGTCTGGGTCCGGATCCGGCCACCTTCAACGGTTGAAGCGATTGAGGCGCCGCGATGAGCGGCGCTTCTGTATGCCTGGCGCGCAAGGCGCCAGTGCCTGTATGCTGCGCGGCCCTTTCGGGGCGCCTCATGCCGGATCGGCATAGGGCAGGCGACAGCGGCATTAGACACGCCTGGTTACGCTCTGGCAAAAGTGTAGCGCTTTGGTGCTCCTCGTCCTTTTCGAGCGCCGTTTCCGCAGCCTGAACGAACACTCCTCAGCTGGCGTCGCATGCGCTTTGCGCATCACGAACCGGCACGGTGACGTTCGTCCCGAACTCAAGCCAACTAGAACAAAGGTGTCGGTACATGACCAAGCCCAAGCTCAGCCTCGCGTGGCAGATCCTCATCGGCCTCGTGCTGGGGATCGCCGTCGGCGCACTGCTCAACCACTTCAGCGCCGAGAAGGCCTGGTGGATCTCGAACGTTCTCAAGCCGGCCGGTGACATCTTCATCCGGCTGATCAAGATGATCGTGGTGCCCATCGTTATCGCCACCCTGGTGGTCGGCATCGCCGGTGTCGGCGACTCCAAGAAGCTGGGCCGCATCGGTCTGAAGACCATCCTCTACTTCGAGATCGTCACCACCCTGGCCATCGTCGTCGGCCTGTTCTTCGCCGACAGCGTGCAGCCCGGGGCCGGTATCGACCTGAGCACCCTGGGTACCACCGACATCTCCCAGTACCAGAAGACCACGGCGGAGGTGCAGCACGACCATGCCTTCATCGCGACCATCCTCAACCTGATCCCGTCCAACGTCTTCGCCGCCGTGGCCCGCGGCGAGATGCTGCCGATCATCTTCTTCGCCGTGATGTTCGGCCTGGGCCTGGGTGCCCTGCCGGAAGCCACCCGCGAACCGGTGGTGCGGGTGTTCCAGGGCATCTCCGAGGCCATGTTCAAGGTCACCCACATGATCATGAACTACGCCCCCATCGGCGTCTTCGCCCTGATCGCGGTGACCGTGGCCAACTTCGGCTTCGCCTCCCTGCTGCCGCTGGCCAAGCTGGTGGTGCTGGTCTACATCGCCATCGGCTTCTTCGCCCTCGGCGTGCTGGGCCTGGTGGCCAAGCTGTTCGGCTTCTCGATCCTGCGCATCATCCGCATCCTGAAAGACGAGCTGATCCTGGCCTATTCCACCGCCAGCTCGGAAACCGTGCTGCCGCGCATCATCGAGAAGATGGAGGCCTACGGTGCGCCCAAGGCCATCACCAGCTTCGTGGTGCCCACCGGCTACTCCTTCAACCTCGACGGCTCCACCCTCTACCAGAGCATCGCGGCGCTGTTCATCGCCCAGCTCTATGGCATCGACCTGTCGCTGAGCCAGCAACTGCTGCTGGTGCTGACCCTGATGGTCACCTCCAAGGGCATCGCCGGGGTACCGGGCGTCTCCTTCGTGGTGCTGCTGGCCACCCTGGGCAGCGTCGGCATCCCGCTGGAAGGCTTGGCCTTCATCGCCGGCGTGGATCGCATCATGGACATGGCGCGCACCGCGCTGAACGTGATCGGCAACGCCCTGGCCGCGCTGGTCATCGCCAAGTGGGAAGGCCTGTACGACGCCGAGAAGGGCGCCGCCTACTGGGCCGCGCTGCCGCACCTCAAGAGCGACGCCAAGCCCGAGGAGCGTCCCCAGGCCACCCGCGGCGAAGCCCTGCGTGACTAATTAGCTGCGAGTCGAATGCAGAGCCCGGCCCCGTGCCGGGCTCTGTCGTTTCAGCCCGCGAGAATCGCCGCGTAGCCTTCGCGATAGCTGGGGTAGCGGGGCACCCAGCCCAGGGCTCGGGCGCGGGCGTTGCTGCATCTCTTGCTGCCGGCGCGGCGCAGCTGGGCCTCTGCGGACCAGAAGTCGATGCCCAGGCGGGCCCGCAGCCAGTCGACCACCTCGTCCAGCGGCGCCGGGTCGTCGTCGACGCCGAGGTAGAGCGCCTCGAGGGCGACCCCGGCGCGATCCCGCTCCAGCAGCAGTGCCAGCAGGCCGGCCGCGTCCTCGACATGGATGCGATTGCCATACAGCGGCGGCTCGCGACTCACCCGCGAGCCTTCGCGGACTTGGCGCAGCAGCGCCTCGCGTCCCGGCCCATAGATGCCGGTCAGGCGCACCACGCTGGCGGGAAGGCCGCTGCCCAGGGCCAGGTCTTCCGCCTCGCGCAGGATGCGCCCGGAAAAGCGCGTGGATTCGGCCGGCGCGGTTTCGTCGATCCAGGCGCCGTCCTGCTGGGCGTAGACGCCGCTGCTGGAGACGAACAGCAGGCGCCGCGGGCGCTGGTCGCAGGCGGCCAGCCAGCCCAGCAGGTGGCGCAGACCCTCGACGTAGGCGGCGCGATAGCCGGCTTCGTCGTGGTGCGTCGCCGCGGTGGCATAGACCACCTGGTCGAGGGGTTCCCGCGGCCAAGCGGCCGGTGGCGTGGCATCGGCCAGGTCCCCGGCGACCGGGAGCAGCGCGGCGGGCAGGGCGGCGACGTTGCGCCTGAGGCCGAAGACGCGGTGGCCCTGGGCGACCAGTTGCAGGCCGAGACGGCTGCCGACATCGCCGCAACCGGCGATCAGGATGGTGCTCATCGGTGTTTCCTTCTGCAAAGGCCTGGACAGACGGCCAGGGTAGCCCCTGCGTGGCCGAGGTCCAACCGCTTACGGCGGTCGCCTGCCCGTCGCGCTTGGCCGTTGATAGAGACAGCCGCTAAGATTGGCCGGCAACCCATGGAATTTGACTATGACCCTGACTGAACTGCGCTATATCGTCACGCTCGCCCAGGAACAGCACTTTGGCCGAGCCGCCGAGCGTTGCCATGTCAGCCAGCCGACGCTGTCGGTCGGCGTCAAGAAGCTCGAGGACGAGCTGGGCATTCTGATCTTCGAGCGTAGCAAGAGTGCCGTGCGCCTCACCCCCACCGGCGAGGGCATCGTCGCCCAGGCGCAGAAGGTGCTGGAGCAGGCCCAGGGCATCCGCGAGCTGGCCCAGGCCGGCAAGAACCAGCTCAGCGCCCCGCTGAAGATCGGCGCCATCTATACCATCGGGCCCTATCTCTTCCCGCATCTCATCCCGCAGCTCAACCGGGTGGCACCGGAGATGCCGCTGTACATCGAGGAAAACTTCACCCATCTGCTGCGCGACAAGCTGCGCACGGGTGAACTGGACGCCGTCATCCTGGCCCTGCCGTTCAGCGAGCCGGATGTCCTGACCATGCCGCTGTACGACGAACCCTTCTACGTGATGATGCCGGCGCGGCACCCCTGGACCAAGCTCAAGACCATTCCGCAGAACCAGCTCAGCGACAAGAGCCTGCTGCTGCTCGGCGAAGGTCACTGCTTCCGCGACCAGGTGCTGGAAGCTTGCCCGACGGTACGCAAGCACGAGGAGAACAAGAACTCCACGGTGGAATCCTCCTCGCTGGAAACCATCCGCCACATGGTCGCCTCGGGCCTGGGCGTCTCGGTGCTGCCGTTCTCGGCGGTGGAGAGCCATCACTATGCGCCGGGGATCATCGAGGTGCGACCCTTCGAGCGGCCGGTGCCCTATCGCACCGTGGCCATCGCCTGGCGCGCCAGTTTCCCGCGCCCCAAGGCCATCGAAGTGCTGGCCGATTCGGTCCGGCTGTGTTCGGTGGCGCGACCCGAAGCCAAGGGCGTCGTGCAGCCGGCATGAGCGAACTGGCCGCGACGCCGGTCACCGCCCTCAAGGGGGTCGGCGCCGCCCTGCAGGAAAAGCTCGCGCGGGTTGGCCTGGAAACCCTGCAGGACGTGCTCTTCCACCTGCCGCTGCGCTACCAGGACCGGACCCGCATCGTGCCCATCGGTGCCCTGCGGCCCGGCCAGGATGCGGTGGTCGAGGGCATGGTCGCCTCCGCCGAGGTGCTCATGGGCCGCCGCCGCAGCCTGCTGGTCAGGCTGCAGGACGGCAGCGGCACCCTGTCGCTGCGATTCTTCCACTTCAGCCAGGCGCAGAAGGACGGCCTCAAGCGCGGCACCCTGCTGCGCTGCTATGGCGAGGTCCGTCCCGGCGCCTCGGGGCTGGAGATCTATCACCCGGAATACCGCGCCCAGGATGAAAACGCCCCGGCGCCGGTCGAGCAGACGCTGACCCCCATCTACCCGACCACCGAGGGCCTCACCCAGCTGCGCCTGCGCCAGCTCAGCGCCCAGACGCTGGAGCGGCTGGGGCCCGACTCCCTGCCGGACTGGCTGCCGCCGGAGATGGCCGCGCACTATCGCCTGGGCCCGCTGGCCGATGCGCTGCGCTACCTGCACCGGCCGCCGCCGGATGCCGACCTGGAAGAACTCGCCGAGGGTCGCCACTGGGCCCAGGAACGGTTGGTTTTCGAAGAATTGCTCACTCACCAGCTGTCCCTGCAGCGGTTGCGCGAGACCCTGAGGGCGCAGCGTGCGGTGCCCTTGCCAGCCGCCCGACGGCTGCCCCAGCGCTACCTGGACAACCTCGGCTTCACCCCCACCGGCGCCCAGCAGCGGGTCGGCCGCGAGATCGCCTACGACCTGGCCCAGGGCGAGCCCATGCTGCGCCTGGTGCAGGGCGACGTGGGCGCGGGCAAGACGGTGGTGGCCGCCCTGGCTGCGCTGCAGGCCATCGAGGCCGGCTACCAGGTGGCCTTGATGGCGCCCACCGAGATCCTCGCCGAACAGCACTTCCTCAACTTCCAGCGCTGGTTCGCCGCCCTGGACATCGAGGTGGCCTGGCTGGCCGGCAAGCTCAAGGGCAAGGCCCGCGCCAGCTCGCTCGAACGCATCGCCGCCGGGGCGCCCATGGTGGTGGGCACCCATGCGCTGTTCCAGGACGAGGTCCGCTTCGCCCGGCTGGCGCTGGTGGTGATCGACGAACAGCACCGCTTCGGCGTGCAGCAGCGCCTGGCCCTGCGCCAGAAGGGTGTCGACGGGCGCCTGGCGCCGCACCAGCTGATCATGACCGCCACGCCCATCCCGCGCACCCTGGCCATGAGTGCCTATGCCGACCTGGATACCTCGGTGCTCGACGAATTGCCGCCAGGGCGGACCCCGGTCAATACCGTGAGCGTCACCGACAGTCGCCGCGAGGAGGTGGTGGAGCGTGTCCGCGCCGCCTGCCACGAAGGGCGCCAGGCCTACTGGGTCTGCACCCTGATCGAGGAATCCGAGGAGCTCACCTGCCAGGCGGCGGAGACCACCTACGAGGAGTTGCAGCTGGCCCTGGCCGAATTGCACGTCGGGTTGATCCATGGCCGCATGAAGCCGGCGGAGAAGGCCGCGGTGATGGCCGAGTTCAAGGCCGGCAACCTGCAGCTGCTGGTGGCCACCACGGTGATCGAGGTGGGGGTGGACGTACCCAACGCCAGCCTGATGATCATCGAGAATCCCGAACGCCTGGGCCTGGCCCAGTTGCACCAGTTGCGCGGCCGAGTCGGGCGGGGCAGTGCGGTCAGCCATTGCGTGCTGCTGTTCCACCCGCCGCTGTCGCAGATCGGTCGCGAGCGCCTGGCCATCATGCGCGAGACCAACGACGGCTTCATCATCGCCGAGAAGGACCTGGAGTTGCGTGGCCCCGGCGAGATGCTCGGCACGCGCCAGACGGGTCTGTTGCAGTTCAAGGTGGCCGATCTCATGCGCGACGCCCACTGGCTGCCGGCGGTGCGTGACGCCGCCCAGGAGTTGCTGGCACGCTGGCCGAGTCATGCCGGTCCGCTGCTGGAGCGCTGGCTGCGCCATGGGCAGCAATACGGGCAGGTGTGACAAAGCTTATACAGACGACGCTACCTGCGGAGCCGAATGGTTATACTCCAGGGCGTACGTGAGGAAGAAAATGCCATGACCGATGTAGCGCTCGCTTCGCCCGTCCCTGAAGTCCCCCCTTCGATCCAGCAGCTACTCGCCCAGTTGAATCTGGCCTATCGGCCGGTACCGGCGACGACCCGCCAGCCGCAGGCGAATCGGGTGCACACGGTGCTCCTCAGCGACAGCGTCGGCATGCTGCTGGTGCTGCTGCCCGAGGACCAGTTGCTGGATCTGCGCCGGCTGGTGGAGTTCACCGGGCGGCAACTGGCGGTGGTGGCGCCGGAGCGGCTGCTGCGCACCCTGGAGCGCTACGAACTGGATGTCCTGCCGGGGCTACCCTCGCTGACCAATTCCCCCTGCCTGTATGACGAGCGACTGCTGGAGGCACCGCGACTGCTGCTGGAATCCGGCGAGCGCTCGCTGCTGTTGGAGGTGGAAACGTCTGACTATCGCCGCCTGTTGAGTCAGGCGACCGCCGGCAGCTTCGGCATTCCGGCGGCCGGCATCCAGCCGAATTTGCGTCAGCCGGAGCGCGACCAGGCGGAGATCCTCCATGCCGCGACCGCCTTCACCGCACGCCGCATTCGCCAGCGCCTCGACGAGACCCTGGAAATCCCGCCGCTGTCCAAGACCGCGGAAAAGGTCATCAAGCTGCGCGTCGATCCCGATGCCACGGTGGACGACCTGGCCAACGTGGTGGAGACCGATCCGGCCCTGGCCGCCCAGGTGATCAGCTGGGCGGCGTCGCCCTATTACGCCGCGCCCGGCAAGATCCGCTCGGTGGAAGATGCCATCGTGCGGGTGCTGGGCTTCGACCTGGTGATCAACCTGGCCCTCGGCCTGGCCCTGGGCAAGACCCTCAGCCTGCCCAGCGACCAGGCGCAGCAGGAGACGCCCTACTGGAAGCAGGCCATCTACACCGCCGCCCTGATCGAGGGCCTGGCGCGCTCCATGCCGCGGGCGGAGCGGCCGGAGATGGGCCTGGCCTATCTCGGCGGCCTGCTGCACAACTTCGGTTACCTGGTGCTGGCCCACGTCTTCCCGCCGCACTTCACGCTGATCTGCCGCCATTTGGAGGCCAACCGCCAGCTGGATCACCAGGTGGTCGAGCATCACCTGCTGGGCATCACCCGCGAGCAGATCGGCGCCGCCCTGATGCGCTGCTGGGAAATGCCCGAGGAAGTGGTCACGGCGCTGCGCTTCCAAGGCGATCCGGAGTATCAGGGCGAACAGGCGGTCTATCCCAACCTGATCTTCCTCGCCGTGCAGCTGCTGCGCGCCGAGGGCATCGGCAACGGCCCGGCCCAGCCCATCCCCGACGACCTCTATGCCCGGCTCAACATAGAGCCGGCCAAGGCGCGGGAATGCATGCAGAAGATCCTCGGCGCGGAAGCCGCCCTGCGCGAGCTGACCGGCCAGTTCAAGTGAGCTCCTGAGCGCGGCGGACCGGCTGCGGCCGGATCCGCCGAACGCCAGGCAACAAAAAACCCGCCGAGGCGGGTTTTTTGTTCAAGGGGGCGATCAATTACTTGATCTTGCCTTCCTTGTACATGACATGCTTGCGCACGACCGGATCGAATTTCTTGATTTCGATCTTTTCGGGCTTGGTGCGCTTGTTCTTGTCAGTGGTGTAGAAGTGGCCGGTACCGGCACTGGAAATCAGACGGATCAATTCACGCATGACGAATCCCCTTAGAATTTTTCGCCGCGGCTACGCAGCTCGGACAGGACGGTTTCGATACCGCGCTTGTCGATGATACGCATGCCCTTGGCAGAAACGCGCAGACGCACGAAGCGCTTCTCGGATTCTACCCAGAAACGGTGATGCTGCAGGTTCGGCAGGAAACGACGACGGGTTTTGTTGTTAGCGTGGGAAACGTTGTTCCCAGTAATCGGACCCTTACCGGTTACTTGGCAAACTCTCGACATGGCTCAGCCCTCATAAACCTCATGCCAAACCCGGCATGGGTTGGCCGCTTGTAACTGTATTGATTCCTGTTTTGACGGGAGCGCCGGCGAAAGCCGGGGACCTGAAGCGGCCATACCCCGAAAAAAGAGCGCTGTTTTATACCAGAAGCGCTTGGCGATAACAAGGTGGGGCGACGGATGAAATCCCCGTGGAGCGGGCGCTGCGCGGCCCTCTCCGGAATGCCAACCGTTCGTCGGTCAGAAGCATTGTGACAGACGGACGGGTGGTCTAGTTTAAGGCGACTGAGAAAACCCCAGCACATCCGCCAGACGGTCGTCGGCAGGGCCTGTCAGCCCGCTGCCACTGTCCAGTTCCACCGTCTGCCCACCCCGGATCTACAAGGAATCGTCCATGCGTTTCGCCGCCTTGCCTCTGCTCTTCGCGCCCCTGCTGGCCCAGGCCGCCACGCTCAGTGTCTGCACCGAAGCCAGTCCGGATGGATTCGACGTGGTGCAGTACAACTCGCTGACCACCACCAACGCCTCGGCCGACGTGCTGATGAATCGCCTGGTGGACTACGACGCCAGCGAAGGCAAGCTGGTGCCGAGCCTGGCCCAGAGCTGGACGATCTCCAACGACGGCCTGACCTATGACTTCACCCTGCGCCCGGACGTGAAGTTTCACCACACCGACTACTTCACCCCCAGCCGCAGCCTGAACGCCGACGACGTGGTGTTCAGCTTCCAGCGCATGCTCGACAAGGATCATCCCTGGCACGCGGTGGCCAAGAGCGGCTACCCCCATGCCCAGTCGATGCAGTGGCCCAAGTTGATCAAGAGCGTCGAGAAGACCAGCGACCTGGGCGTGCGCATCGTGCTCAACACCCCGGATGCCACCTTCCTGCCGACCCTGAGCATGGGCTTCGCCTCCATCTATTCCGCCGAATACGCCGACCAGTTGCTCAAGGCCGGCAAGACCGCCCAGCTCAACGACGAACCCATAGGCACCGGGCCCTTCGTCTTCAAGCGCTACCAGAAGGATGCCGTGGTGCGCTATGCGGCCAACCCGGATTATTTCGCTGGCAAGCCCAAGCTGGATGGGCTGATCTACGCCATCACCCCGGACTCGGCGGTGCGCCTGCAGCGGCTCAAGCGCGGCGAGTGCCAGCTCGCCCTCTCGCCCAAGCCGCAGGACCTGCAGAGCGCCCGGGAGGACAAGAGCCTGCAGGTGCTGCAGACGCCGGCCTTCATGACCGCCTTCGTCGGCATCAACACCAGCCATCCACCGCTGGACAACATCAAGGTGCGTCAGGCTATCAACCTGGCGTTCGACAAGCAGAGCTATCTCAAGGCGGTGTTCCAGGACACCGCGGTGGCCGCCGACAACGTCTATCCGCCGACCACCTGGGGCTATGCCAAGGACGTGCCGGCCTATCCCTATGACCCGGCCAAGGCCAAGGCGCTACTGGCCCAGGCGGGCCTCAAGGACGGCTTCAAGACCACCATCTGGACGCGGCCCAGTGGCAGTCTGCTCAACCCCAATCCGCAACTGGGCGCCCAGATGCTGCAGGCCGACCTGAAGAAGATCGGCGTCGATGCCCAGATCCAGGTGATCGAGTGGGGTGAGTTGATCCGCCGCGCCAAGACCGGCGAGCACGACCTGCTGTTCATGGGCTGGGCTGGCGACAACGGCGATCCGGACAACTACCTGACGCCGCAATTCTCCTGCGCCTCGGTGCAGTCGGGCCTCAACTTCGCCCGCTATTGCGACAAGACCCTGGATGGCGCCATCGCCAAGGGCAAGACCCTATCCGACCAGATGGCCCGGGCCACCGTCTACCACCAGGCCCAGCGCATCATCCACGACCAGGCGCTGTGGCTGCCGCTGGCGCATCCGACGGTGACGGTCCTGGCCAAGACCGGGGTAGAGGGCTACCAACCCAGTCCCTTCGGCCGGCAGGACTTCAGCCAGGTCAGTGGCGGCCGCTAGCCTCTCAGGGGTGGGCGCGGCGGTACAGCGCCCACTCCTCGACCTCATGGCCATCGGCGAAATGACAGACACCGTACTGGTTGCCGATGGCGTCCTGGCGGATGTCCACTCGACCGCCCTGGCTGATGCAGTATTCGGACGCCGGATTGGCGAGCTGGTAGCTGGACGCCGGGCGTTCTTCACGGGCACAGCCGGCCGTTAGCAGCAGGCCGCCGAGCAGGGCAGGGGTGGCCAGGCAGGAGAGGAGGGTGCGCATGGGGGCATCCACGGGTCTTGAGAGGTGAAAGACCTACCCTAGAGCAGGCGCACGCCGCCGGCCAGTATCAGCGATGAGCGCGGCGGCGACGCCTCATTGCCACGGGCGCCCATCGGTGCGTTCCACCAGCTTGACCTTCTGCTGGATGGCGGCGCGGGCCATCATGTGGGCGCTCACCGGCGCGGTGATGAAGAGGAACAGGGCGATCAGCAGCTCGTGCAGGCTGAGGCCATCGCCCTGGACGCTGAAGAACAGCATGGAGGCGATGATGGTACTGCCCACGCCCAGGGTGGTGGCCTTGGTCGGGCCGTGCAGGCGCATGAAGAAGTCCGGCAACCGGTACAGGCCGATGGCGCCGATGAGGGCGAAGCTGCTGCCGATGAGCAACAGGGCGCAGATCAGGAGTTCGAGCCAGAAGGGCATGAGCATAGCTCCCTGTCAGTCGATGATTTCGCCGTGGAGCATGTGCTTGCCCAGCGCCACGGTACCGACGAAGCCGGTCACGGCGATGAGCAGCGCCGCCTCGAAGAAGACGGCGGTGGCCAGCCAGATGCCGAACAGCACGATCAACGCCAGGACGTTGATGTAGAGGGTATCCAGGGCCAGCACCCGATCCGGGATGTCCGGGCCCTTCACCAGGCGATAGACGTTGAGCACGGCGGCCACGCCCATCATGCCCATGCACAGCAGTGTCACGTAGGTGAGCATTCGAAGATCTCCTTGAGCGGGGCTTCATAGCGAGTCTTGACCTGGCGGATCACCTGCGCCTTGTCGTCGACGTCCAGGCCGTGTAGCAGCAGGGTCTTGCGATCGGCGCTGAGGCCGGAGGACACGGTACCGGGGGTGAGGGAGAGCACGCAGGCCAGCAGGGTGAGGAGGAATTCATCCTCGATGTCGATGGGCACCTCGATGAAGGCCGGCTTGAGGTCCCGGGTAGGCCCCAGTACCAGGCGGGCGACGTGCAGGTTGGCGACGATGATGTCGTACAGCACCATCAGGGCGTAGCGCAGCAGCAGGCCCGGGCGACGTAGCCGCGGAGCATGGAGCAGGAAGTCCTGGCAGAGCAACGGGATGCCCCAGCCCAGCAGCAGGCCCAGCAGCAGCTGCCCCAGGCTCAGGC
>CAUQPA010000059.1:0-12489 GCA_963519325.1 uncultured Pseudomonas sp.
CCTGCCGAAAGCCAAGGAACTGCGCCGCGTTGCCGAGCCGCTGATCACCCTGGCTAAGGAAGACAGCGTCGCCAACCGTCGCTTGGCTTTCGACCGTACCCGTTCGAAAGCTGCCGTTGGCAAGCTGTTCAACGACCTGGGCAAGCGCTACGCCAACCGTCCGGGTGGCTACCTGCGTATCCTGAAGTGCGGCTTCCGCGCTGGCGACAATGCGCCCATGGCGTACGTCGAGCTGATCGACCGTCCGGTCGGCGGTACCGTGGAACAGGCTGCTGAATAAGTAGCTGAGTTCTAGAAAAAGCCGGGCTTTTGCCCGGCTTTTTCATGTCCGGCCGTTGGTGGACAGTCTGGACAGAACAAAAAAAGACGTCAGGTAATTTTCTATCAGGACGCTAGGATCAATAAATTAGTCCTAAAGTATTGCCTTGGCGATACTTTCCTCAGGCGATCAGCCAACGCTATCCAGAGGGAGACAGCCTGTGACCGATACCAAGATCCTTACCACCGCCAGCGGCATTCCGGTGGCCGATAACCAGAATTCCCGTACTGCCGGTCCGCGCGGTCCGTTGATGCTCGACGACTTCCATCTGGTCGAGAAGCTGGCGCACTTCAACCGTGAAGTCATCCCCGAGCGTCGGGTACATGCCAAGGGCTCCGCTGCCTTCGGCACCTTCACCGTGACCCAGGACATCACCCACCTCAGCAGTGCCAAGCTGTTCGCCAGCGTGGGCAAGCAGACCGAGACCATCCTGCGCTTCTCCACCGTGGGCGGCGAGCGAGGCTCGGCGGATACCGAGCGCGATCCCCGGGGTTTTGCCTTGAAGTTCTACACCGAAGAAGGCAACTGGGACATCGTCGGCAATAACACCCCGGTGTTCTTCATCCGCGACCCGCTGAAATTCCCGGATTTCATCCACACCCAGAAGCGCGATCCCTGGAGCAACCTGAAGAGTCCGCAGATGATGTGGGACTTCTGGTCGCTGTCACCGGAATCGCTGCACCAGGTCACCATCCTGTTCTCCGATCGCGGCATTCCGGACGGCTATCGATTCATGCATGGCTTCGGCAGCCATACCTTCAGCCTGATCAATGCCCAGGGTGAGCGGCACTTCGTGAAGTTCCACTTCAAGAGCCAGCAGGGCATCAAGAACCTGCCTCCGGCCGAGGCGGCGCGCCTGGCCGGTACCGATCCGGACTACAGCCAGCGCGACCTGTTCCAGGCCATCGAGCGCGGCGAATACCCGCGTTGGACGATGTGCATCCAGGTGATGAGCGAGCAGGAAGCGGCTGGCCGCGCCGAGAACCCCTTCGACGTGACCAAGGTCTGGTCGCAGAAGGACTATCCGCTGCAGGAAGTCGGCGTACTGGAGCTCAACCGCAATCCGCAGAACTACTTCGCCGAAGTGGAGCAGGCGTCCTTCGCACCGAGCAACGTGGTGCCCGGCGTCGGCCTGTCGCCGGATCGCATGCTGCAGGGCCGGGTGTTTGCCTATGCCGATGCCCAGCGCTATCGGGTGGGGACCAACTACCAGCAACTGCCGGTCAATGCCCCGCGCTGCCCTTACGCCAATAACCAGCGTGACGGCGCGATGAGATTCGATGGCAACGGTGGCTCCCTGCCGAACTACGAGCCGAACAGCTATGGCCATACGCCCAAGCAGGCGCCGCAGTACCGTGAGCCGGCGCTGAATTTCGCCGGTCCGGCCGATCGCTACGACCACCGCGTCGACGAGGACTACTTCAGCCAGGCCGGGGCGCTGTTCCGCCTGATGAGCCCCGACCAGCAGGCGCTGCTGATCGGCAACATCGTCGGGGCCCTGGGTTCGGTGACCCGAGAGGTGCAACTGCGCCAGATCGGTCACTTCCTCAAGGCCGATCCCGCCTACGGCATGGGTGTCGCCAAGGGCCTGGGGATAAATCCCAGCGAAGTGGCCTGACGCAGGCACGGAAAACAGCCCGGCGATCGCCGGGCTTTTTTTCGTCCGTTAAAAAAGTGCCGGAAAGGCTGTCTCGGACGCCTCTGGCGACGTCGCAGTGCTAAGGTTCGCATCAAGCGCGAAAACACGAGGCTCGCTTTGCCGTCATGACAGTGTTCGGGGTGTCTTTGCGTCAGTTCTGGGCGCATGAAAAAGCCAGCTATGGCGTCCGCGTCTTCGTCGCTCTGAGCGGCGCCATGGCCGTCTGCTGGTCGCTGGGTGACCTGCGGTCGCTGTCGCCGGTGTTCCTCGGCATCATCGCCAGTGCCCTGGCGGAAACCGACGACAGCTGGCTGGGGCGCCTGAAGTCGCTGGTGGTGACGCTGCTGTGCTTCACCGTGGCGGCCTTCGCCGTGGAGTTGCTGTTTCCCTATCCCTGGATCTTCGTGGTGGGCCTGGGGCTCGCCACCTTCAGCCTGACCATGCTGGGGGCGATCGGCGAGCGCTACGCCTCGGTCGCCCAGGCCACGGTGATCCTGTCCATCTATGCCATGATCGGCGTGGATCAGCGCCTGGGGGCCCAGGTGCCGTTGTGGTACGAGCCGGCGCACCTGTTGGCCGGGGCGCTGTGGTACGGGGTGCTGTCGGTGCTCTGGTGCACCCTGTTCGCCCATCAGCCCGTGCGCCAGAGTCTGTTCGCGCTCTATGGCGAGCTGGGCATCTTCCTGAAGCTCAAGGCCGAGATGCTCGAACCGGTGCGTGGTGTCGACCTGCACCGGCGGCGCGTGCTGCTGGCCCAGCAGAACGGCAAGGTGGTGCAGGCGCTGAACCAGGCCAAGGCGACCATCCTCAGCCGCTTCGGCCGCTCCGGACGACCGGGCGCGCGGTCCGGTCGCTATTTCCGGCTGTACTTCATGGCGCAGGATATCCATGAGCGCGCCAGCTCGTCGCACTATCCCTACAGCGCCCTCACCGAGGCCTTCTTCCACAGCGATATCCTGTTTCGCTGCCAGCGCCTGCTCAAGTTGCAGGCCGCGGCCTGTTTCAACCTGGGCGAGGCGATCCGGCTCGGTCAGCCCTTCGAATACGGCCTGCAGAGCCAGCAGGGCCTGACCGACCTCCAAGCCTCGCTGGAGTACCTCAAGCAGCAGCAGAATCCGCGCTGGCGCGGTTTGCTGCGCTCGCTGGATCTGCTCGGCCATAACCTCTCGACGCTGGAGCGGCAATTCTCCGAAGCCGGTACCAGCGACTCCGGCGCGGCGGATCTCGATACCAGCCTGCTCGATCCCGCGGCCCGCTCCCTGCGCGAGGTATTCCAGCGCATCCGCCTGCAACTGACCCCGACCTCGCTGCTGTTCCGCCATGGCCTGCGCATGGCCCTGGCATTGATGACCGGCTATGGCGTCCTGCACCTGATCCATCCGGTGAATGGCTACTGGATCCTGCTCACCACGGTGTTCGTCTGCCGGCCGCAGTACGGCGCCACGCGGGTACGCCTGGTCCAGCGGATCGTGGGGACGGTGATCGGCCTGCTGCTGGGCAGCGCCCTGCTGGAGCTGTTCACCCAGGCGGAGATCCAGCTGCTGCTGGCGCTGGTGGCCGGGCTGGTGTTCTTCATCACCCGGACCGATCGCTATACCGTGGCCACCGCGGCCATCACCCTGATGGTGCTGTTCTGCTTCAACCAGGTGGGCAACGGTTTCATGCTGATCTGGCCGCGGCTGCTGGACACCCTGCTGGGTTGCCTGATCGCGGTACTGGCAGTGTTCTTCGTGCTGCCGGACTGGCAGGGGCGGCGCCTGCACCTGGTGATGGCCAATACCCTGCGCACCAACGCGCTCTACCTGCGGCGGCTGCACGAGCAGTACCGCACCGGCAAGCGCGATGACCTCGACTACCGGGTGGCGCGGCGCAACGCCCACAATGCCGACGCGACGCTGTCCGCGGCCCTGGCCAACATGCTGCGGGATCCCGGGCATTTCCGGCGCAACCTGGAGGCCGGCTTTCGCTATCTGGCGCTGTCCAACACCCTGCTGGGCTACCTGTCGGCCCTGGGCGCGCATCGCCGCCAGCTGGAAGCGGCCGAGCACGATGCCCTGGTGGAACGCGCCGTGACCCGGATCGCCGAGGGCATGGAGGCCATCGCCGCGGCAGTGGCTGAGCGCCGCAGCCTGCCGCCGACCGCCGAGGAGGAAAGTAGCCTGGCCGATGAATTGGAAGCGGCAGCGGATGGCAACGACGATGGCTATCGGCTGGTATGTACCCAGCTGGCCTTGATCTGCCGCCTGCTGCCCAATCTCAAGAGCGCCGCCAACCATACGCTGCGCGAACAAACCCGCGAACAACCGGCCGCGGTTGCCGCCGATGCTTGAGCAAGGCTGGCGCGACGCGCTATGTTGGCCGATGTCCGTCGAATCGTTCGACGCCTGTTTATGCTGGTCTGAAGGCTGTTCCCATTCATGCGTATGCGTCTTCTAGTAGTGGGCGGGGAGAGCGCCCTGGGCAAGGCGCTGCTGACCGCGGGTGCCGAAGCGGGCATCGACTTCATCGCTCCCGAGATCCCCGCGGAAGGCTGGTACGCCGCCGGCCTGACCGAGGCGCTGGACCGCGTGCGGCCGAGCGCCGTGATCAATCTGGCCTATTACCGCGACTGGTTGCAGGCGGCCGAGGTGGATCCGGCGCTGCTGCAGCGCCAGGCGCTGGCCGTGCAGCGGCTGGCCGGCCTGTGCCAGCACTACCAGATTCCGCTGATCCAGCCGTCCGGCTATCAGCTTTTCGATGGCTCGCGCGTCGCCGGCTATAGTGAAAAGGATCTTCCGCGGCCCGCGGGGCCCCGCGGCGAGGCGCTCTGGCGAATCGAGCAACTGGTGCGGGCGCTGTGCCCGATGCACATCCTGCTGCGCCTGGGCTGGGTGCTGGACGACTCCCGTGATGGGCGCCTGGGCCGCCTGCTGCGCCAGCTGGGCACCGAGCAGGTGGTCCCGCTGGCCGGCGACCGGCGTGGCAATCCCACCACCGTCGACGATGTCGCCCGGGTGTTGGTGGCCATCGTCAAGCAGCTCGACTGCGGCGCGCCGCTCTGGGGCACCTATCACTATGGTGCCCAGGAGGCGGTCTCGGAGCTGGGCTTGGCCGAGACCGTGGCCAGACTCTGGCAGGAGTTCGAGCGGCCGGTGCGATGCGAATGGCAGGAGGTGCCTCACCTGGAGCGCACGGATGCCGCGGAAGAGCCGCAACAGGGGGTGTTGATCAGCCGCAAGCTGCTCAACACCTTCGGTATCAAGGCGCGGCGCTGGCAGCAGGAGCTGCCGGCGCTGCTGCAGGGCTTTCGGCAGGACGAGGTAGGTTTCGATGAGTGATGCGCCCATTCTGATCACTGGCGGTGCCGGTTTCATCGGCTCCCATCTGGCCGATGCGCTACTCGCGCAAGGCAAGCGGGTGCGGGTACTGGACGACTTGAGTACCGGCAAGCGGGAGAATCTGCCGCTGGACGACGAGCGACTCGAGCTGCGGGTAGGCGATGTGGCCGATGCCGCGACGCTGGAGGCCGCGGTCGCCGGCTGCGCGGCGGTGGTGCACCTGGCCGCGGTGGCCTCGGTGCAGGCCTCGGTGGAGGACCCGGTCGGTACTCACAAGGCCAATTTCATCGGCACCCTGAATCTCTGCGAGGCCATGCGCAAGGCCGGGATCAAGCGGGTGGTCTATGCCTCCAGCGCGGCGGTGTACGGCGCCAACGGCCAGGGTCAGGCCATCGACGAGGAGCTGCCCAAGGCGCCCCTCACGCCCTATGCGGCGGACAAGCTGGCCGGTGAGTACTACCTGGATTTCTATCGCCGCCAGCATGGGCTGGAACCGGCGATCTTCCGCTTCTTCAACATCTATGGACCGCGTCAGGATCCTTCCTCGCCCTATTCTGGGGTGATCAGCATCTTCACCGAGCGTGCCCGGCGCCGGACGCCGATCACGGTGTTCGGTGACGGCGAGCAGACCCGTGACTTCGTCTATGTCGCCGACCTGGTAGGTATTCTGCTGCAGGCGCTGGAGGCTGCCGAGCTGGCGTCGGGGGCGGTGAACGTGGGTCGTGGTGACACCATCAGCCTCAACGGTCTGCTGGCCGAGATTGGCCAGGTGCTGGGTGGCCTGCCGGAGGTGACCCATGGCGCGGCGCGTTCGGGGGATATCCGGCATTCCAAGGCGGACAATCGTCGCCTGCGCGAGCGCTTCGATTTCAGCCGCCCCACGAGCATGGGCGCTGGATTGGCGGCGTTGTTGCGGGACTAGCGACTGGGGCCAGGAGCCATCCCTGGCCTTTCGGGCTTCGATGGTGGCGCTGTCTCAGCGCCTACCTATGGTAAGTCGGGCGCCTGCCTTGGCTTAGAAGCGATAGCCTAGGCCGACCATGTAGACCCAGGGATCCACGTCCAGATCGACCTTGGCGCGGGCGCCAAGGGCGGTGTTGTCGACGTGGGCGGTGGTCGAGATATCGATGTAGCGGATCTGGGCGTTGAGCATCACCCGGTCGGTGAGCATGACATCGGCACCCACCTGGGCGGCCCAGCCCCAGGAGTTGTCAGCGCGGAAATTGTCGAAGCCGGCTGCGCTGGCGCCGCTGCCGACGTGCTCGTCATAGATCCAGGTGTAGTTCAGGCCGGCGCCGACATAGGGCTGGAACGTCGCCTTGGCGTCCAGGGGGTAGTAGACCAGGCTCAGGGTCGGCGGCAGGTGCTTGAGGCTGCCCAGCTTGCCGTTGGCGGCGTCCAGCCCGGTGCCCTTGATGTTGACCTGGTGCTCGAAGGGCGTAGCCGCCAGCAGCTCGAGGCCCAGGTGGTCGGTGAGCATGTAGGCGACGTTGAGCCCCAATTGGGTATCGCTGTCCATGCTCGCCTTGCCGCCGAGATTGGCGCCGCTCAGGGCGCCCCGGTCGATCTTGACGTCGGAGCTGCGCTCGTGGGGATCCACGGTGATGGCGCCGGCGCGCAGGATGATGTCGCCGGCCTGGTGGGCCTGGGCGAGCGGGGTGGCCAGGGCGAGGGCGAGCAGGCTGAGACGGAAGAGAGGACGCATGGCAGGGCTCCGAAGGCGCTGAAAAAGGCTCGGAGCAGCCTAGCGAAGGCAGGCCAGCGGACTCTTGATCTCGCTCAAGGGTGGGCGAGATCGCTCAGGAGCCGTCCCCCTTGAGGATATAGGGGAGGATGCGCTGTGCCTGCATCCAGTAGCCGGCGACGGCCACCTCGCTGCGCTGGGTGCCCACGCCCAGGCGGCCCTCCACCCAATAGGGCAGGTGCAGCTTGGACAGCCAGAGGTCGTGGCTGCCCTTGACGTAGACGATCTGGTTGCCCGGCGGCGGGGGGACGTGGATGCAGGCGCCGTAGTAGGGCACCAGCAGGAATTCGGTGACCTCGCCCTCGTCGGTGACCATCAGCGGCACCACGTAGCCGGGCAGGCGCACCTCCTGGCCCTCCAGGGCGGCGACCGTGGGGGCGTCTGGCCAGGGCTGGCTGGCGGCTGGACCGTCTTCGCCGAGGCCATGGTCGATGCTGCCCGGATTGAAGCGCGGCGCATCGGCCGGGACCAGCTCCCGCCAGGCGAGTTGGCGGGGTTCGGCCTGCACCCAGGGCAGCCAGATCAGCAACAGCAGGAGCGCCAGGCGCATGGGAAGCCTCGTCTACAAGCGCACGGACAACCCGTCCGTGAGGGCCTGGCGGCAGCCGCGCCAGGCCGGGATGCAGCCGAGCACCAGGGCCGCGAGCAGGATGCCGCCGAGCAGTTGCCCATCGTAGAGCGAGGGCCAGTCCAGCGGCAATGCCAGGCCGTATTCCGCCAGCAACCAGGGCCGCCCCAGGGCGATGGCGCCATAGAGCAAGGCCAGGCCACCCAGGCAGCCGGCCAGGGTGAGGCCCAGGGCCTCGGCCAGCAGCAGGCCGAACAGGTGGCGCGGCTGGGCCCCCACCGAGCGCAGGATGGCCATCTCCCGGCGCCTTTCGTTGAGGCTGGCGAGCAGGGCGGTGAGCATGCCCACCAGGCCGGTGAGCACCACGCACAGCGACATCACCAGCAGCGCCTGTTCCGCGGTGCCGAGCAGGCCCCAGAGCTCCTGCAGGGCGACCCCCGGCAGGATAGCCATCAGGGGTTCGCCGCCGTAGTCGTTGATGGCGCGTTGCAGGGCGAAGGTAGCCACCCGGCTCTTGAGGCCGACCAGGGCGGCGGTGAGGTCCTTGGGCGTGAGGTCGCGCTTACGGACCTCGGCATCGCTCAGCGAAGGGCCGGGCATGCCGCCGCGCCAGTCCAGGTGCAGGGCGGTCATGCCGGTCAGGGGGATGTGCAGGGTGCGGTCGACCGGGGTGCCGGTGGAGGCGAGGATGCCGACCACGGTGAAGGGATGGTCGCTGTGCTCGGTCAGGCTGATGGTGGCGACGCCATGGGCCAGCACTATCCGGTCACCCAGCCGATAGTGCAGCGCCTTGGCCACCTCGGCGCCCAGCACCACCTCGAAGACGTCGGCGAAGGGCCGGCCCTGGGCCAGCCGCAGGGGCTGGTTGCGGCCATAGTGGTAGTGGGCGAAGTAGTTGCCGTCGGTGCCCAGTACCCGGTAGCCGCGGTGGGAATCGCCCAGGGACAGCGGGATGGTCCAGGCGACGCGCGGGTCGGCGGCGAGTTTCTCGTAGCTTTCCCAGCGGATGTTGTTGGTGGCGTTGCCGATGCGGAACACCGAGTAGAGCAGCAGGTTGACCGCGCCGGAGCGCGCGCCGACCACCAGGTCGGTACCGGCGATGGTGCTGGCGAAGCTGGCCTTGGCCTCGGTGCGCAGGCGTTCGACGCCCAGCAGCAGGGCCACCGAGACGGCGATGGTGAAGACGGTGAGCAGGGCGGTGGCGCGGCGATTGCGCAGGCTGGCCCAGGCTAGCGAGAGGAGCGGCATCCTAGGTCTCCGGCCGGGCGGCGTTGAGCTGGGCCAGGGTCAGGTGGCGGTCGAAGCGCCCCGCCAGGCTGCGGTCGTGGCTGACGAACAACAGGCCGGCGCCAGCGGCGGCGCACTCGGCGAACAGCAGCTGCAGAAAGGCGTCGCGGTGGTCGGCGTCGAGGGCCGAAGTGGGTTCGTCGGCGATCACCAGCTCCGGTTGGCCGATCAGCGCTCGCGCGGCGGCCACCCGCTGCTGCTGGCCAATGGACAGTTCGCGAGCGGGCCGCGCGGGCAAGCCGGGGTCGGCCAGGCCCAGGGCGCGCAGCAGGGTGAGGGCCGCGCCCCGGGGATCACCGTGCCGCGTGCTGGCGCGTTCGCGGCGCAGCGTCGAGAACTGGCAAGGCAGCAGTACGTTGTCCAGCACCGAGAGAAAGGGCAGCAGGTTGAATTGCTGGAAGAGAAAGCCACTGTGGTCGACGCGAAAGCGGTCGCGCCGGGCGGTGGCGAGCTGGCCCAGGTCCTGCCCCAGCAGCCGTACCTGGCCGCGGCTGGGGCGCTGCACGCCGCCGAGCAGGGCGAGCAGGGTGGTCTTGCCGCTGCCCGAGGGGCCTTCGAGGAACAGCGTCTCGCCCGGCGCCAGGCTGAAGTGCCGGATGTCCAGGCACTCGCGCTGGCCGGGCCAGGCAAAGCCCAGGTCCTGGATCTCGACCAGGGGCGCGGTGGTCACGAGGTTCTCACCATTTCAGCCGGGGCTGCTGGGCGGTGAGTTCGGCACCCTGCTGGCCACTGGCGACGATGGCCTGGACCTCGACGCTGTGGCTGTTGGGAAAGCGGGCGAACCAGCCGGAAAGGTCCAGGCTGTCGAGGGCAGCGGGCTTGCTGCAGGTGAAGCTCATGCTGGCGTCCACGTCCAGATGGCCGCTGGCGCTGGAGTCCTTGGCGAACAGCGGGCTCTCCGCGCTGGCCTTGGCCAGCTGGCAACCGGCCGCGGCCGGCAATTTCACCAATGCCTGGGGCTGTTGCAGGGATTGCTGGAGGGCGGCGACGGCGTCTTTTTCCGCCTGGCTGTGTGGCGCGTGTTCGAAACCCAGCAGATCGGCGGCGGGGCTGCTCCATTGCAGCTCCAGGCCGGTGTCGGTCTGAGCCAAGTCGAGATGGGATTCGCCATGGACGTGGGCACCGAGGGCGCCGTGATCGTGCTCGTCCTGGGTATCGTGGGCGAAGGCGGGTTGGGCGAGCGCGGCAGCGAGACAGAGGGACAACAGGGGCAGGCGCATGGGGGGCTTCCAGTGGGCGGCAAGGCGCTATGTTATGTTGTAGCTTTTCCGCACCGCAACCCTGGTTTGGCGAAGGTCGATGGCTGTGGGAGCATGGGCCTTCGCAAGACGAGGAGAACACCATGGTACGCATCCGCGGAACCATCGGCAGTCAGCCCGTGGATCTCACGGTCGAGCTGGAAGATTCCGACTGGCAGCGCCTGGCCGCTGCGCTGCGGCCGCCGGAAGCGGTAGCCACCCACGCGGCGGCTCCGGCGAGTGCGCCCAAGTCGGGCGGTGACATGCTGTGGGATCAGGTGGTGAAACTGCTCAGCTCCGCCGGGCGGCTCAGCGGACCGGACATTCTCGTGGCCCTGGAAAAGCTGACCGGCAATCTCGGGGTGGCCAAGCAACTGCTGGTACGGCTGAGGCACAGTCCCCAGGTGCGCATGGAGCGGGTGGGGGAGGCGCAGTTCTATATCTGGCAGGGATGAGGCTGGAGCGGGGTAGTGGAAAACGCTGCGCGGTTTTCCACGCTGCGGGATGTCCACCACGCCGGGAGGGCTCTCGCGGTGGATAAGGCTGCGTCCGGAGTGACGCAGCCGTTGTCGACTGGCGCTTAGTACAGCGCCTGGTACAGCCGGCGGCGATAGGAGGCGACCAGCGGATGGTCGTTGCCCAGCAGATCGAAGACCTGCACCAGGGTCTTGCGCGGCAGGTCGTCGCCGTAGCCGCGGTTGCGGCGGAACAGCTCCAGCAGGCCGTCCAGCGCCGGTTCGTACTGCTGGCGGGCCAGTTGCTGCACCGCCAACTGGTAGGCGGCCTCGTCGTCATGGGCATCGCGGGCCAGGCGGCTCTTGAGGTCGGCGACCTCGGGCAGGCTGGCGGCCTGGCGCAGGAAGGTCAGCTGGGCACGAGCGCCGGCCAAGGCCTGCTTGTGCTCATCGCCTTTCACCGCGTCCAGCACCGCCTGGGCGTCGTCCAGTTCATTGCGCTCGGCCAGGCAGCGGGCATAGAGGATCAGGGCCAGGGCGTTGCTATTGTCCTGCTCCAGCAGGGCCTTGAGCAGCGCCTCGGCCTCGGCGAAGCGACCTTCGGCGAACAGCGCCTGGGCCGCTTCCAGCGGATCTTCCTCGGCCGGCGGCAGGGCCTGGACGTGGGGTTCGAGCAGGGCACGGATGGCCGACTCGGGCTGGGCGCCGGCGAAGCCGTCCACCGGTTGCCCATCCTTGAACAGCACCACCGTGGGCAGGCTGCGGATGCCGAATCTCATCACCAGCTCCTGCTCGATGTCGCAGTTGACCTTGGCCAGGTGCAGGGCGCCGCCATAGGACTCGGTGATCTTGGCCAGCAGCGGCATCAGCACCTTGCAGGGCGCGCACCACTCGGCCCAGAAGTCCACCAGCACCGTGGTGGTGAAGGAGGTATCGATGACCTGCTGCTGGAAGGTGTCGAGGGTAGCGTCGAAAATGTAGGGGACCTGGCTCATGGCGGACTCGGCAAAGGCGGGTGGCCCCAGATCATTCCTGATCCGGAGCCCCCTAAGAACCGTGCTTGCGACTTTCACAGCACACGGCTCAAGCTTACGAAAAGTCAGCCCAGAGGCTGACCGGCAACGTTGACTAACGATCCTATCATTACAGACCGCTGTGTCGCAGAGTCACTTGTTTACGCTGGCTGTGAATCAGCGAGTGACAGTTGGGATGGAGAAGTACGCGATTTTTCAGAGTGTCCTTGCCGCCGTCCACCCGTCGAATGACATGGTGGTCGTCCCAGCCCGTTTCCCTGGTAATCGCGTGACCGCACAGAGCGCAGTTCCCTTTCTGGCGCCGGTAAAGGCTTAGGATTTGTTTCCTGAAACGCAGCTTGTGCTGCATCCTTTGGACCCTTAGCTTTTCCCATTTCTGCTCAAGCGCAGCGTCGTACGGGTTGTACCCGCCTGATAGACGCTTTTGGCGCTTGATTACGGTCTTCGCTAGCTCATAAAGCTCACGATACTTTCGCTCTCCCTTCTTGCCTCTATAGGGATGCGCGAACACCTGTTTCCGCCCGCCGATGGAATGGAAGTATTTGTTCCAGCTCCACGTAGCTAGCTTCTTCGGATGTCGGCGCTTCGCCCACCTTCGTAGCAACCAGAAAATCAAGTTATCTAGTTTCTTGAAGGTAGCTTTAGCAACAGCCTGAGAATGGTATTGAGCCCACCCTCGTAGTACCGGGTTCAGACGGCCGATCAACTCTTCCTGAGTCAGAGCCCCACTGGATCTCACTATGTCCCTTACCTTTCGATAGAACGTCGAGATGTTCTTCTTCGAGGGTTTGGTAAACAGCTTGGTCCGTCGGTAAGGCGATTTCGGCACGTATTTCCTGAAATTCCACCCTAGGAAATCGAAGCCCTGAAGGATGTGGGTTATCTGCG
>CAUQPA010000060.1:0-12486 GCA_963519325.1 uncultured Pseudomonas sp.
CGCATCGGCGCTCGGCCGGGACGACAGGCTGGCGAGCTGGACCGACCAGCTGTTCGGCAGGTTGGCGGCGCCGAGGCGCGAATCGGGCTTGGCAGCGGGCGTCGCAGGCGTGGTCGGAGCCGGCGTTGCTACCGGCGCACTGGCCGACGGTGCCTTGGCGACCGGCGCGGCCTGGGGCTGGGGCGCCTGAGCCACGGCCGGTGCATTCTGTACGGGTGCCTGGCCCGAGGTACCGGCGATAGGGGTCTGCGGCTTGCCCAGCGGTTTGCCTGGATCGTCGGGAACCACGACCACCGGCGGCGCCTCGGGCGTCTGTACCGGCTGCACCTCGGTGCTGGGCACGGCAGGTGCGGCCGGCTGCGGCGGTGCTTCGACCACGACCTTGCGGGCATCGTCCTGGCGATTGAAGAGCATGGGCACGAAAATGATGATCAGCGCCAGCAGCACCAGCGCTCCGATGACTCTTTGCTTGAGCATGGGTTATGCCTCCGCGGATTCGGATGGAGAAGAGAGCTGCGCGAGGACCTCGGCGACGCTGTAGAAGGAGCCGAACACGACTACCTCGTCGTCAGCCGCACTGGCGGCCAGTTGCGCCTCGAAAGCATCCAGCAGGGAGGCATGGGCCTCGGCCTGGGCACCACGCGCGGCCAGGTGGGCGACCACCTCGGCACCGTCGCGACTGCGCGGGGTGGGCAGGGTCGCTACCGCCCAGCTGGCGAACTGGCTGGCGAGCGGGGCCAGAATGCCGTCCAGGTCCTTGTCCGCCAACACGCCGAACACCGCGCGGCGCAACCCGGAGACGGGCTTCATGGCCAGCCGCCGCGCCAAGTACTCGGCGGCATGGGGATTGTGGGCCACGTCCAGCAGGACGTGGCGCGTCTCCCCTGCCCAGGCGACCTGACGGCGGTCCAATCGACCTGTCATGCGGGTCGCCAGCAGGGCAGCAGCGATCTGCTCGGGCAACCACGGCTGGTTCAGCAAGGCGTAGGCCTGCAGCGCCAGGGCCGCATTTTCCATGGGCAGGTCCAGCAACGGCAGGCCGGCCAGTGTCAACTCGGCGCCGTGGGCGTCACGACCGCGCCAGAACCAGCTGGCGGTCTCGATTCGCAGATCGAAGGCTTCACCCCGCTGCAGGAAGGGGGCGCCTAGCCGTTCCGCTGCCTGGGCGAGTTCGGCGGGCGGCTGCAGGTCTCCGCACAGCGCCGGCTTACCGGCGCGAAAGATGCCCGCCTTCTCCACCGCTACGCTTTCGCGGGTGTCACCCAGCCATTCAGCGTGATCCAGGCCAATGCTGGTCACCACCGCCAGGTCGGCATCGATCAGATTGACCGCGTCCAGGCGGCCACCGAGACCGACTTCGAGGACGGCCACATCCAGGCGGGCACGCTCGAACAGCCAGAAGGCCGCCAGGGTACCCATCTCGAAATAGGTCAGACTGATCTCGCCCCGCGCGGCCTCTACGGCGGTGAAGGCCGAACAGAGGTCGTCATCGCTGGCCAACGTACCTTCGACGTCGACACGCTCGTTGTAACGCACCAGGTGAGGTGAGGCGTAGACCCCTACTCGCTGCCCGCTGGCGCGCAGCAGGCTGGCGAGAAAGGCACAGGTCGAGCCCTTGCCATTGGTCCCGGTCACGGTCACCACGTGGGGCGCGGGACGCGTCAGTCCAAGTCGCTGCGCGACCTCGCGCACCCGGTCCAGGCCCATGTCGATCGCCGACGGATGCAGCTGCTCAAGATAGGCCAGCCACTGCGCGAGGCTGCGCGAAGCCATCAGGCTGCCGGAGCCGGCTGGTGCTGGAAGGTCGCCAGCAGACGCGCCAGACGGTCACGCAGTTCCTTGCGCGGCACGATGATGTCGACGGCACCGTGGTCCAGCAGGAACTCGCTGCGCTGGAAACCTTCCGGCAGCTTCTCGCGGACGGTCTGTTCGATGACGCGCGGACCGGCGAAGCCGATCAGGGCCTTCGGCTCGGCGACGATGACGTCGCCCAGCATCGCCAGGCTGGCGGAGACCCCACCATAGACCGGGTCGGTCAAGACGGAGATGAAGGGGATGCCCTCTTCGCGCAAGCGGGCCAGCACGGCGGAGGTCTTGGCCATCTGCATGAGGGAAATCAGGGCCTCCTGCATCCGCGCACCGCCCGAGGCGGAGAAGCAGATCAGCGGGCAGCGCTCTTCCAGTGCCACGTTCGCGGCGCGCACGAAACGCTCACCGACCACGGCACCCATGGAACCGCCCATGAAGGAGAATTCGAAGGCGCAGACCGCCACCGGCATACCCTTGAGGGTGCCACGCATGGAGATCAGGGCGTCTTTTTCGCCGGTTTCCTTTTGCGCCGCGGTGAAACGATCCTTGTACTTCTTGCTGTCGCGGAATTTCAGCCGGTCCACCGGCTCCAGCTCGGTACCCAACTCTTCACGACCTTCTGCGTCGAGAAAGATGTCCAGGCGACGACGCGCGTTGATGCGCATGTGGTGACCACACTTCAGGCACACGTCCAGGTTCTTTTCCAGCTCCGGACGGTAGAGGACCGCTTCGCAGGCCGGACACTTGTGCCAAAGACCTTCCGGCACCGAACTGCGCTTCACCTCGGACCGCATGATGGAAGGAATCAGTTTGTCGACCAGCCAATTGCTCATGCATCTCTCTCCACTTGCATGGGCTCCCAGCGCGGCCTGAGCCACGCCTTCCTTGAGCATCTGTAATGAATTCGGCAACGCCCGCTGTTTCCCGGGCCGCTACCCTGTTGTCTCATGCCGGCTCACCGGAAGCCGGACGGCAGGCCCGCCAGGGCAGGCCTGCTTGAATACGTCGCAGGAGTGGACGGCAACCACGTGGCGAGGGTCACATCAGGCGACCGGCGCACCTCGCACCGCCGCCACGAAACGCGCGATCTCAGCGGCATCCTTGATGCCCTTGGCCTGCTCTACGCCGCCGCTCACGTCCACCCCGTAGGGTCGGGACGCAGCGATGGCAGTGGCGACGTTATCCGCCGCCAATCCGCCCGCCACGATCAGTGGCAACGACAGGTCCCGGGGCACCCGCGTCCAGTCGAAGGCCTGACCGGTCCCACCAGGCACGCCCGCCACATAGGTATCCAGCAGCAACCCGCGGGCGCCGGCATAGTCGCGGGCGATGGCGGCAAGGTCGATGTCTTCACGCATGCGCAGCGCCTTGATATAGGGGCGGCGATAACGGGCGCACTGCGCTGGCGACTCGTCGCCATGGAATTGCAGGAGATCCAGCGGCACGGCGTCCAGCGTCTCCTCGATCTCGCAGGGCGCGGCATCGACGAACAGCCCGACGCTGGTGACGAAGGGCGGCAGCGCGGCCACGATCTGGCGCGCCTGGGCGGCGCTCACCGCCCGTGGGCTGCGCGCATAGAACACCAGGCCGATGGCATCGGCGCCAGCCGCCGCAGCCGCCAAGGCATCCTCGACCCGGGTGATCCCGCAGATCTTCACTCGAACGTTAGCCAAACCGGAATGACCTCGTTCCAAATCGATGGATGTTAGCAGACCACCCGCGCAGCGTCAGCCTTGGAGGTCATCCAGCTCGGGGATATGCCCCAGGAACAGCGGTCCCAGCGGCCGCTTGGGCACGGGTGTGCTCTCGGGATATTCGGCGTCCACTAGGTAGAGGCCGTAGGGATGGGCGGTGACGCCTCCCAGCCGTCGCTCGCGCGCCGCCAGTACCTCGGCAACCCATTCCACGGGCCGGTCGCCAGAACCCACCGCCATTAGCACGCCCGCGATGTTGCGCACCATGTGATGCAGGAAGGCATTGGCGCGAATGTCCAGGACGATCAGCCGCCCGCTCTGCCAGAGGCGCAGGTGGTGGATGGTCTTGATGGCCGACTTGGCCTGGCAGGCCTTGGCCCGGAAGGAGGTGAAATCATGGGTACCGAGCAGCACCTGGGCCGCCTCGCGCATGGGCTCAATGCGCAGCGGACGGTGATTCCAGGTGACTTCTTCGGCAAGGTGGGCGGGCCGGATCGGATCGTTGTAGATCACATAGCGATAGCGCCGCGCCACGGCGCTGAAACGGGCATGGAAGTCGTTGCTGACCGGCTTGACCCAGGTGACGCTAATGTCGGACGGCAGATTGGCGTTGGTGCCCATCACCCAGGCCTTGAGCGGCCGCGCCACCGGCGACTCGAAGTGCACCACCTGGCCGGTGGCGTGCACGCCACAGTCGGTACGGCCCGCGCAGTGCAGCGCGATGGGTGCCGCGGCGACCTCGGACAGGGCGTCTTCCAGGGTCTCCTGAACGGAGCGCACGCCCGGCTGCTGGCGCTGCCAGCCGCGATAGCGGGCGCCCTTGTACTCGACGCCGAGCGCGATACGCTGCGGCGGGACGATGATGGTGGGGTCTAGTAAATCCAAGGCGACGGCCAGGCGAAAAAAAGGGGAGGCAGCTTATAGCGCCTCCCCTCCTCTGCCAAGTCCGGCCAGCCTTAGCTGAGCTGGGCGATGATCTCGCGTGCTTCCTGTTGTTGCCCTGCATTACCCTCCGCGAGTACCTCATCGAGGATGTCCCGGGCACCTTCCGGATCGCCCATGTCGATGTAGGCGCGGGCCAGGTCGAGCTTGGTGGCGGTCTCGTCTTCGCCGGACAGGAAGTCGAAGTCGTCCAGGCCGTCGCCCCCGGTGGTGCCGCTGGTGGTCTCCGCATCGAACTGGCGGGAGGCCTCCTGCAGGCGAGCGGCGAATTCCTCGTCGCTTTCACGCTTGGGCGCCGGCTGCTCGTCGTCGAAGTCGGACAGATCGAAGCTCGCGGGCAATTCGGTATCGGCTGTCGGCGTCGCGGGCGGATCCAGCGGGTCGTCGAAGGCCGAGCCCTTATCGGAACCGGCCAGCAGTTCATCGTGCGCCAGGTCACCCTGCCGCTCGAACTCGCTGAAGTCCAGGGCGAAGTCATCGTCCTTGACTGCCAGGGTCGCCGCCGGAACGGCAGTGGGCTCGGCATCGAAGTTGAGGTCGAAATCGAAATCGTCACGGGAATCGGCGCTGTTGGCCTTGGCCTCGGCAAAGGCCTCTCCGAACAACGGTTCTTCCGCCGGGCCTGCCGGCTGCTTGTCATGGAGGTCGTCACTGCCGAAGTCATCCAGCGACAGGTCGAAGTCCTGACTGTCCTCGGTGGCCGAGAAGCCCTGGTTGCGCGACTCTTCCTGGCTGAGTTCGTGCGCGGCTGCCAGCGCAGCCGCCCCAATCGCCGCGGAAGCCACGGCCACCGTAGCCATGGCGGGATAACGCGACTTCAGGTGATCGACGGCAGGCTGAGCACCGCCAATTTCCTTCAGCTCGCGCTCTTCGCGCTGGAAGCCATCCTTGTCGCCCATCTCGGCATAGACCTCCATGAGCTTCAAACGCACATCGGCGCGATGCGGCTCCTGGTCGCTCGCCTTCTTGAGCACTTCGGCTGCCTGACTGAAGCGGCCGTACGCCATGTAGATGTCTGCCTGGCCCAGCGCGTCGTCCTGGGCATCGGCATCGCGCGCTGCGTCAGGCGAGCCCTGACCCAGCTCGAGCCCGGCAAGACCGTGGTGGTCACCGAGTTCCGGGTCCGTATCGAAAACGCTATCGGTTCGTGCGGCTTCGGCCTCGCGCTCACGCTCGGCTTCCTTCACCGCATTGCGCCGCGAATTGATCATCAGCAGCACCAGCAGCGCCAGCAGCGCGCTGCCGCCAATGATCCCCAACCACAATGGGTTGCTGAGAATTTCGTCGAGGAAGCTGTTGGTTGCCTCGGTCGGCTCGGTTGCCGGACTGCTCGGGGTAACCGGAATCACCTTGGGTTCGCTGGGACTGGCCGCAGGCGGCGCGGCACCGGTACCGCCTTCGCTGGCGGGCGGTGTGGCCGCAGGAGCCTGGTTGGCCTCTGCCGGAGGCGCAGCCGGGGCGGTCGTTGCGGGATCCTGGGGGGCTGGCGCCGTACCATTGCCAGCTGGCTGGGCTGGCACCGTAGCCTCCGGCGCGGCCGGCGCCTGCGCGGGCTGGCCGGCTGCCTGCGGATTGGCCATGTTGGCTTGCATGCGAGCCAGCTGGGCATCCTTCAGCTGCATGATCTTCTGCAGCTTGTCGAGTTGCGACTGGAGATCGCCCAGCCGACTCTTGAGTTCTTCATTCTCGCGACGCGTGGTATCCAGGCTTTCCTGGGTCACCGCGAGACGATCGGCGAGCGACTGATCACTCCCCTTGCCGCCGCCCGCTTCGCCCGTGCGACCGGCTGGTTGACCAGACAGCAGCTTGAGGTTGTCCTTGGGTGCCGGCGTAACAGGCGCCTCGTTGGCGCTCGGTTGCGCGGAGGCGTCCACCTGGCGCCGTGGGGTGCCGGCAGGCGCACTGTCGCCACCCTGTTTCCAGCTACGGGTCTGCCGCGCGATTTCCGCCACCGCCTCACGCTGAGAGCGCGTACGGGCCTGGGTCTGGTCGGGCAGGCGCAGCACCTGCCCGCTCTTCATGAGATTGATATTGCGATCGATGAAGGCATCCGGATTCAGGTCCTGGATCGCCAGCATGGTCTGGTCGACGCTAACGCCCGAGGTGGGACGATTGCGCGCCGCGACCTCCCACAGCGTGTCGCGCGGCTCGGTGGTGTAGGTTCCCGGCGCCTGAGCCGCAGCGGGTTCCTGGGTAACGGGCACGGCGGCCGGCCGGGGTGCTGCCGGCGCCGTGGTACGAGCGCGCGGAGTCGCCGGCACCTGAGGCGCAAAAGGCGCCGCCGCGGCCTGCGGGGTATACAGCGGCGGATCCAGCAGTACCGTGTACTCACGCAGGATGCGGCCACTGGGCCAGTTCACTTCGAGCAGAAAATTGAGATAGGGCTCGCGCACCGGGCGCGCGGACGTCACGCGGATGACCGTGCGCCCATTGCGTACCTCGGGGGTGAACTTGAGGTCGTTCAGAAAGAACGCGCGGTCGACGCCCGCCTTGCCGAACTCCTCGGCGGACGCCAGATTGGGTCTCAGCTCGGCGGTGCCGAGGTCGCGCAGGTCCGATAGATCGATGGTGGCATCGAAAGGCTGGTTGAGGGCGGAGTTGAGATGGATCTCGCCTAGGCTGAGCGCCTGGGCGGCGCCAGACATCAAGGCGCTAGCCGCTGCAATTGCCCGCACCAGTTTCTGAACTCGAACCATGACCGTCCCTTTTTAGAAGCTGTCGACCGCGGCACCGAAGTGGCACCTGCGTCCATCGCTACGTGCTACATCCTCTGCCCCCTGGGTCAGCCAAAGGGCGAAGCGTTTCACGAAGTATCTTTTAGGCCGACTGTTTAAGCAACAATTCGGCCAGCTGAACGGCCGTGAGCGCCGACAACCTGATGTTGTCCGCCACCAGCCAACATTCCAATCGCCGAGCATCCCGCGGATGCCGGCGCACCCTCCCCACCAATACCTCTTCGCGACCCAACGCATCACCGACCGCCGAGGGGCAATCCACGTCGTCGTCCAAGGACAGCCCAGGCTCATCACCTAGGGCTTCCAGTACCTGCTCGAGCCCCCAGGGCTCCTTGCCCCGGACACTCAGCGAAAGGCTATCGCCGAAGAACACCGGCGCCTGCAGCGCGGTGACATCCAGCATCGGCAGCGTCTCACCCAGCACCTGCTGACATTCGTCCAGCAGGCGATGTTCCTGGGGAGTATAGCCATCCGCGGCCGGGGCACCGGTCCGACCGAGCAGATTGAAGGCGAGCTGCCCCTCGAACAGCCGGGATTCGACAGGACGACCGTTGAGCAATTCGGTCGCTTGGCGCGCCAGTTCCTCGACACCACCACGACCGGCACCGGAAGCCGCCAGGCAGGCGGTCAGGGACGCATCGCCGAGGGTATTCAGGCGTGCCAGCACGGCCGCGACGCTGGCGGCGGCCTGGGTAGCTGCCAGGGGTACCCCGAGCCAGGGGGCAGCGGAGAGATGGTCCAGGCATTGGCCATTGATACGTGGCAGTACGGAAACCGCGGCGGAGGCACCACTGAGATCCAGCACGGCGCAGCCGGCAGCGGCCAGTTGCGACCTGAGGCTTTCCACCACGGCAGCCGGTACGGCGAGGATGGCGATGCCGACCTGGGCGAAATCGAAGCCGTCGAGGCTGCTGACCCGCAGGTTACTGCCTCGGAAGGGCAGATTCTGACCCGCCGACTCACCGCTGGCGAGCAGGTGCAGCCGCCCGAGGGGCACGTCGCGCTCGTCGAGGAGTTCACGAATGGCTTCGCCGTAGGCACTGGTGGCGCCGACGAGGGCGATATCTCTGGCAGTCATGATGGGACGTCCGCAACGAAAGAGGGCCGCACTTTACTGGCGGCCCTCCTCTATAGGCAAACGTTTAGCTACGGCTTCACTGCTCCAGCAGGATCCGCAGCATGCGCCGCAGCGGCTCCGCGGCGCCCCACAGGAGTTGGTCGCCGACGGTGAAGGCGCCCAGGTACTGCGAACCCATGTTCAGTTTGCGCAGGCGTCCGACGGGTACGCTCAGGGTACCGGTGACGGCGGCCGGAGTGAGTTCACGCATGCTCACGTCGCGGTTGTTCGGCACCAGCTTGACCCAGGGATTGTGCTGGCTGATCAGGCCGTGGATGTCGGACAGCGGCACATCCTTGTTCAGCTTGATGGTCAGCGCCTGGCTGTGGCAACGCATGGCGCCGATGCGCACGCAGATGCCATCCACCGGGATGGGATTCTTGAAGCGGCCGAGAATCTTGTTGGTTTCGGCCTGGGCCTTCCACTCTTCGCGGCTCTGGCCGTTGGGCAGTTCCTTGTCGATCCAGGGGATCAGGCTGCCGGCAAGGGGAACGCCGAACTGCTCGGTGGGGAAGGCTTCGCTGCGCAGGGTCTCGGCGACCTGGCGATCGATGTCGAGGATGGCGCTGGCCGGATCGGCCAGGCTGTCGGCGACGGCGGCGTGGGTCGCGCCCATCTGGCGGATCAGCTCGCGCATGTTCTGGGCACCGGCGCCGGAGGCGGCCTGGTAGGTCATGGCGCTCATCCAGTCCACCAGACCGGCTTCGAACAGCCCGCCGAGGGCCATCAGCATCAGGCTGACGGTGCAGTTGCCGCCGATGAAGTCCTTGCGACCGTCGACCAGGGCCTGGTCGATGACACGACGGTTGACCGGGTCCAGCACGATGACGGCATCATCCTGCATGCGCAGGCTGGAGGCCGCGTCGATCCAGTAGCCTTTCCAACCGGCCTGGCGCAGCTTGGGGAACACCTCACTGGTGTAGTCGCCACCCTGGCAGGTGAGGATGACGTCGAGGGTCTTGAGCTCGTCGATGCTGTAGGCATCCTTGAGCGGCGCCACGCCCTTGCCAATGGCCGGGCCTTCGCCGCCGACGTTGGAGGTGGTGAAGAACACGGGCTCGATCAAGTCGAAATCCCGCTCTTCGAGCATGCGCTGCATGAGCACGGAGCCCACCATGCCACGCCAACCGATCAGACCTACACGTTTCATCGCTACTGCACCTTTGTTGTCTTGAGGACGGCCGCCTCCCCTGGCGGCCGATCAGATTAACGCCTAACGAGCGCCGCTACTACTGCTTCGCCCATCTCGCGGGTACCGACCCGCTGCTTGCCTTCCGACCAGATGTCGCCGGTCCGCAGGCCCTGGTCCAGCACCTGGCCCACAGCCGCCTCGATGGCCTCGGCCGCCGCCGCGGCGCCAAAGGTGTACCTGAGCATCATGGCGACCGAGAGGATGGTGGCCAGCGGGTTGGCGACGCCCTGGCCGGCGATGTCCGGTGCCGAGCCGTGACAGGGTTCGTACATGCCCTTGTTGTGGGCATCCAGGGAGGCCGAGGGCAGCATGCCGATGGAGCCGGTGAGCATCGAGGCTTCGTCGGAAAGGATGTCGCCGAACATGTTGTCGGTGACGATCACATCGAACTGCTTGGGTGCGCGGACCAGCTGCATGGCGGCGTTGTCGACGTACATGTGGCTGAGTTCGACGTCCGGATAGTCCTTGGCCACCTCCTCCACGACTTCGCGCCACAGGCGGCTGGATTCGAGCACATTGGCCTTGTCCACCGAGCAGAGCTTCTTGCCACGCAAGCGGGCCATGTCGAAGCCGACGCGGGCGATGCGACGGATCTCGCCTTCGCTGTACGGCAGGGTATCGAAGGCCTGGCGTTCGCCATTCTCCAACACCCGGGTCTCGCGCGGCGAGCCGAAGTAGATGCCACCGGTCAGCTCACGGACGATGAGGATGTCCAGACCCGACACCACCTCGGGCTTAAGGGTGGAGGCCTCGGCCAGTTGCGGATAGAGGATGGCCGGGCGCAGGTTGCCGAACAGGCCCAAGGCGGAGCGGATCTTCAGCAGGCCGCGCTCGGGACGGATGTCACGCTCGAGCTTGTCCCACTTGGGACCGCCCACGGCGCCCAGCAGCACGGCGTCGGCGGCGCGGGCACGGGCCAGGGTCTCATCGGCCAGGGGCACGCCGTAACGGTCGATGGCGGCGCCGCCCAGGTCGTCATGAACCAGTTCGAAGCCGAGGTCATGGTCGCGGTTGACCGCTTCCAGCACCTTGACCGCCTCGGCCATGATTTCCGGACCGATGCCGTCGCCCGGCAGGATGAGGATCTGCTTGCTCATTGTGTTTTCCTGTTCCAAATCAGATGGGCTGGGCCCAGAGAACCATGACGTCGACGGTGAAGGAGCCGTCGTGATCGATTTCGAAATACTGGCGGACTTCCTGGCCGATCTTCTTCTGCAGGCTGCGAATGGCCTGGCACTGGGGCTCGGGCGTGCGCATGCGCTCGGTCCAGCTGGCGAAGTCGAGACGCAGGCGCTGCCGGCGACAATGGGTCACCCCCAGGCGCGCCATGTCCAGCAGGCGGTGCCATTCGGCGAGGGAGTAGTTTCGCACGTGGCTGATATCCCGCAGGATTTCCACCGTCTGCAGATAGGTATCCAGCCGCGGATTGGCCGGCGACACGACGTCGATGATGGCCATCTCGCCACCGTGACGCAGCACTCGGCGCACTTCCCGCAGGGCCGCGCCGACATCGCGCCAGTGGTGGGCCGAATAGCGACTGAGCACGAAGTCGAAGCTGGCATCGCCGAAGGGTAGGTGCTCGGCCATACCGGGCTGGACACTGATGTTGTCCAGACCCTGCTCGGCGGCGTTGCGCTTGACCACCGAAAGCATCTCTTCGGCCAGATCCAGGGCCACCACCTGCCCGGCCACGGGCGCCACGTTGTAGCTGACGTGCCCGCCGCCGCAGCCGAGATCCAGGACCTTGGCGTTCTCGCGCCGGGCGACGGCTTCGCGCAGCTCGACCAGTTCGGCCCCCTGGGCGTGGACGGCACTGGTCAGATAGGCCTCGGCCGTGGCGCCGAATTGCTGCTGTACGTGTTGCTCGTGTTCACCGCTCATGGAGCCTCCGGGAAGGACGCCGGTCCGAGAGAACCGGCGACAGGGTTCAGGCGTTGGGGAACATCCAGGGACTGCTCTGGCGATAGCGGCCTTCGAAGCTGGCGATGGCGTCGGCATCCTGCAGGGTCAGGCCGATGTCGTCCAGGCCGTTGAGCAGGCAGTGCTTGCGGAAGGCATCGATCTCGAAGGGCAGCGCCACGCCGTCGGGACGGCGCACGGTCTGGCTTTCGAGGTCGACCACCAGTTGGTAGCCCTCGTTGGCTTCGACCTGGCGGAACAGCTCGTCGACGTCCGCATCGCTGAGGATGATCGGCAGCAGGCCATTCTTGAAGCTGTTGTTGAAGAAGATATCCGCGAAGCTGGGCGCGATCACCGAGCGGAAGCCGTAGCCATCCAGCGCCCAGGGCGCATGCTCACGACTGGAACCGCAGCCGAAATTCTCGCGGGCCAGCAGGATGCTGGCGCCGGCATAGCGCGGCTGGTTGAGCACGAAATCAGGGTTGAGCGGACGCTTGCTGTTGTCCTGGCCGGGCTGGCCGACATCCAGGTAGCGCCACTCGTCGAACAGGTTGGGGCCGAAACCGGTCCGCTTGATCGACTTGAGGAATTGCTTGGGAATGATCTGATCGGTATCGACGTTGGCACGATCCAGGGGCGCGACCAAACCGGTGTGCTGGGTAAAGGCTTGCATGGTCAGGCTCCTCAGGCGTTGGCGAAGTCACGGACGTCGACGAAACGACCGGCGATGGCAGCAGCGGCGGCCATCGCCGGACTCACCAGGTGGGTACGACCACCGGCGCCCTGACGGCCTTCGAAGTTGCGGTTGGAGGTGGAGGCGCAATGCTCGCCACTCTCCAGGCGGTCGGCGTTCATCGCCAGGCACATGGAGCAGCCCGGTTCGCGCCATTCGAAGCCGGCCTCGATGAAGACCTTGTCCAGGCCCTCACGCTCGGCCTGGGCCTTGACCAGGCCGGAGCCCGGCACCACGAGGGCCTGCTTGAGGGTCGCGGCGACCTTGCGGCCCTTGGCCACGGCGGCTGCGGCGCGCTGGTCTTAGATCCTGGAGTTGGTGCAGGAGCCGATGAAGACGCGGTCGAGCACGATGTCGGTGATCGG
>CAUQPA010000061.1:0-12393 GCA_963519325.1 uncultured Pseudomonas sp.
GGCCGTACCTGGGCCGCGGGATAGGCCCAGCCACCCCGGATCAGCAAGGCCAGCAGCACCAGCCCTACCAGGGCATCCACCGGTCTCAGGCTGAAGAAGGTCCAGAGATAGAGCCAGGCCGCGGAGTGTGCCAGGGGAGCGTTGAGCGCGTGGAACAAGCCGGCATCGAAGGCCAGCAACTGGGTACGCACGGCGGGCAGCAGCCAGAGCAGCAACAGGCCCATGGCCAGGCCCTGACCCACGGCCAGACGGCGCCAGTGCCAGGTGGAAGTGAAGAGTGGAGCGTCCATTGGGTCCTCGTTTCACGAAAATTTCACGAATAGACCCGCTTGCCCGCGACTACGTCACGTTTTGTTACAACCAGATGACGCAACACTCCTTTGCGGCAGCTGATTCAACCGAAGAACGCCAGGGCATCCTCCAGCACCAGATCCGGCAGTTCCTCCGCCAGGTAATGCCCGCCCGGCAAGGCTCGGCCACTGACCTGGGTGGCCACCTGGCGCCACTCGGCGAGGGGATCGAAGCAGCGGCCCACGGTGCCCTCGGCACCCCAGAGCACGCGCAAGGGTAATTCCAGGCGGCGGCCGGCATCCAGGTCGGCCTGGTCGTGGGCCAGGTCGATGCCGGCACTGGCGCGATAGTCCTCGCAGATGCCACGGGCCGTACCTGGCAGGCTGAGACAGCGCAGGTACTCGGCCAGCACCTGCGGCGGAAAGGGCGCCAGGCCCGCACTGCGGGTGCCCATCACCCCTTTCAGATAGCCTTCCGGATCGGCCTCGATCAGCCGTTCCGGCAGCGGCGCCGGGCGGATCAGGAAGAACCAGTGCCAGTAGGCACGGGCGAAGGCCTCGTCGGTCTGGCGATACATGGCCAGGGTCGGGGCGATGTCCAGCAGCATCAGTCGCTCCACCGCCTGCGGATGGTCCAATGCCAGGCGATGGGCGACCCGGGCGCCACGGTCGTGGGCCAGCACGACGAAGCGCTCATGGCCCAGCAGGCGCATCAGCTCGACGTTATCCCGCGCCAGGGTACGCTTGCTGTAGGTCTCTTCGCCCGCGGCTGGCTTGGCGCTGTCGCCATAGCCACGCAGGTCGGCGGCCACCACGGTGAAGCGCTCGGCCAACCGCGGCGCCACCCGATGCCACATGACGTGGGTCTGGGGATGGCCGTGGAGCAGCAGCAGCGCCGGGCCGCTGCCGCCAACACGGCAATTCAACTCGACGCCGTCGACGTCCAGCCGGTGCTGGGCGAATCCCGGAAGCAGGTCGTCCATCTCAGGCCAGGGCCGCGGCGATGGCCTGGCCCAGACTCTCTGTGGTGCCCTGGCCGCCAAGGTCGCGGGTCAGGGGCGCCTGCTCCGGGCCCTGGCTCAGCACCGCCTCGATGGCCGCTACCACCGCTGCGCCAGCCTCGGCATGGCCGAGGTGCTCGAGCATCATGGCGCCGCACCAGATCTGGCCGATGGGATTGGCGATGCCCTTGCCGGCGATATCCGGCGCCGAGCCGTGCACTGGCTCGAACAGGCTGGGGAAATTGCGCTCCGGGTTGATGTTGGCCGAGGGGGCGATGCCGATGGTGCCGGTACAGGCCGGGCCCAGGTCGGAGAGGATGTCGCCGAACAGGTTGCTGGCCACCACCACGTCGAACCAGTCCGGGTGCAGGACGAAGTTGGCGGTGAGGATGTCGATGTGGAACTTGTCCACCGCCACCTCGGGATAGGCCTTGGCCATCTCTTCGACGCGCTTGTCCCACCAGGGCATGGTGATGGCGATGCCGTTGGACTTGGTGGCCGAGGTCAGCTTCTGGCGCGGCCGCTGCTGGGCCAGGTCGAAGGCGAACTTGAGGATGCGGTCGGTGCCCTGGCGGGTCATCACCGTTTCCTGGATCACCACCTCGCGCTCGGTGCCCTCGAACATGATGCCACCGACGCTGGAATACTCGCCCTCGGTGTTCTCGCGTACCACATAGAAGTCGATGTCGCCCGGCTGGCGATTGGCCAGCGGCGCCTTGACCCCGGGCATCAGCCGGCAGGGGCGCAGGTTGACGTACTGGTCGAAGCGGCGCCGGAATTGCAGTAGCGAGCCCCAGAGGGAGATGTGGTCGGGCACCACGTCCGGCCAGCCGACCGCGCCGAAGTAGAGGGCGTCGTAGCCCTTGAGCGTCTCGAACCAGTCGTCCGGCAGCATCTTGCCGTGGGCCTGGTAGTAGGCGGCGCTGGCGAAGTCGAAGTGGTCGAACTGCAAGGCGATGCCGAAGCGGCGGGCGGCGGCTTCCAGCACGCGGATACCCTCGGGCATGACTTCCGTGCCGATGCCGTCACCGGCGATGACCGCGATCTTGTGGGGCTGGGACGCTTGCATGGGGATTCTCCGGCAGTTCGAGTGAGAGGCCCCAGTGTAGTCTCGCGCTGGAGGCGTACAATCCCGCCCAGAGGAAAGCCATTCTTAACCTGGAATCAAGAATCTTGTCTGCCGACGATCTCGCCTTCTTCGTCCGCCTGGCCGGCCATCCCAGCCTGACCGCCGCTGCCCGCGAGCTGGGGCTGTCCCTGGCGGCGGTGAGCAAGAGACTCACCGCCCTGGAGCGCCGCCTGGGCGTGCAACTGATCCGCCGTACCACGCGGCGGCTGGACCTGACCCCGGAAGGCCTGCGCTATCTGGAAGGTGCCCGGCCGCTGCTGCGTCAGCTGGAGGATCTGGAGGCCGAGGTCGGCCGCCCCGATGCGCCCCTCAGCGGGACGCTCAATCTCAACGCCACCTTCGGTTTCGGTCGGCGGCACCTGGCACCACTGGTGTCGGATTTCGCCGGGCGCCATCCGCAGCTGGAAATCAACCTGCACCTTTCCAGCCATCCGGTGAATCTGCTGGAAGGCCCGTTCGACCTCGATATCCGCGTCGGCGAGCCGCCGGATGCCCGGGTCATCGCCCATCGCCTGCTCGACAATCGCCGCCTGCTCTGCGCCGCCCCGGCCTACCTGGCCCGCGTCGGGACGCCGGCAAGCGTGGCGGACTTGGCGCGGCACAACTGCCTGGTCTTGCGCCAGGACGCCGGTGACTACGCCGTGTGGCGCTTCACCAAGGCCGGCCAGCACTTCGCCCAGAAGGTGCGCGGCAGCCTCAGCAGCAACGACGGCGAGGTGATGGTGCGCCTGGCGCTGGACGGCCATGGCCTGATCCTGAGATCGGAATGGGACGTGGCCGAGTTGATCGCCAGCGGCGCCCTGGTGCCGGTGCTGACCGATCATGCAGCGCCGGCGGCGGCCATCTATGCGGTGCATCGCCAGCAACGCCACGTACCGCGACGGCTTTCCGAGCTGATCCGCCACCTGGCGCGGGAGCTGCCCGCGCGGCTGGGACGCTAGTGTGGTGTTTCAGACGTTCGCGCAAGAATTGGCGAGTGATTTTTTGACGGTTCGGCGCTCCGACGGTTCGGCGCTCCGATTGGGCTAGGCGCCGCGACGAGTCATAGCAGGGCTATGGCGAGGAGTGGCAACGCCGCTCAAGCCGAAAAAGCGCCGCCAAAATTGTGCAGTCAACTTCTGAAACACCACACCAGGCTGCACGAATCTTCCAGACCGACATCAGGTCAGTAACTAGACTGAAAGGCCCGAAAGCCCCTTCTCTCGCCATGGCCGACGATCACTGGATCCAGCTGCAGCAAGACGCCGAGACCGGTATCGAGACCCTGCGCGCCCATTTCGAAGGCCATGCCTACGATCCGCACTGGCACGACGCCTATCTGGTGGGTTACACCGAGCAGGGCCTGCAGCAATTCCATTGCCGTGGCCAGCGCCATCTGAGCACCCCGGGGCAGGTCTTCCTGCTGGAGCCCGGCGAGTTGCACGACGGCCAGGCGCCGGAGGCCGAGGGCTTCACCTACTCCATGCTCTATCTCGATCCCCAGTGGCTGGCGCGCGAGCTGCAGGGGCTGCATGGCGACGCCCGCCCCCTCGGAGAGCCCGGCTTCGCCCGCACCCTGGTGGAGCAAGCCGAGTTGCACCGTGCCGTGGCCTGGGCCCATGAGGTCCTGAGCCGGCCCGAGCTGCGCATCGTCCGCCAGAGCGCCCTGGACGCCTTGCTGCTGCGCCTGTTGCCGCAACTGCAATGGCGCGCCCCCCAGGCCGGCGATCCCCGGCTGCCCCAGGTGGCCCTGCGCGCCCGCGACGTCCTGCACGCCCATCATCACGAGGACATCGGCCTGGAAGAACTGGCGCGGGCCTGCGGGGTGGACAGATTCCGCCTGACCCGCGCCTTCAAGGCGGCCTTTGGCCTGGCGCCCCACGCCTACCTGGTGCAACTGCGACTGTCCCGCGCCCGCCGCCTGCTGGCCGATGGCCTGTCACCGGCGGACACCGCCGCGGCCCTGGGCTTCGCCGACCAGAGTCATCTGGGTCGCTGGTTCCGCCGCGCCTATGGCCTGACGCCGGCCGCCTACCGCGCCCGTTGCTCGAATCTTCCAGACCGCTAGCGACCGGGCTGCGACGCTGGAGGCTCAGTCCTTCCAGGAGTCTCCCATGTCCCTGTTGCCCTTCCTGCTGTTCGCCCTGGTCGCCTCCATCACCCCGGGGCCGACCAATGTCCTCATCCTCGGCCATAGCGCCCGCCATGGCGCCCGGGCCAGCTTGCCCCTGGTGCTGGGGGGCAGCCTGGGCGCGGTCGCCCTGGTGCTGGTGGTGGGCTTCGGCCTTGGCCAGACCCTGGCCCGGCATCCCGACTGGCAACGCGGCCTGGCCTGGGCCGGGGTGCTCTGGCTGAGCTGGCTGGCCTGGCAACTGGCCCGCGCCGGGGCACCGGAGGTGGCGGACGATAGCGCCCGCCTGGGCTTCGGCGGCACCGCCGGCCTGCAGCTGCTCAACCCCAAGAGCTGGAGCATGGCGCTGGCGGTGGTGACCGTCTACGCCGAACCCGGCGTCGACTTGTGGCAGCAGGTGCTAGTGCTGGCCCTGGTGTTCCTGCTGGTGTCCGTGCCCTGCCTGGGCCTCTGGGCGCTGCTCGGCCGGGCCGCAGCGCGCCGCCTGAAATCCACCCGGGCCTGGCGCGGTTTCAACCTGGGGATGGCCGGCTTGCTGCTCGTGTCGGCCTGGGCGACGGTGGTCTAGCGTAGTAGACAGTGGCGAACCAGCGCCTTTTCCACGCTCTGCTTCTGCCTGAGCACCAGCAGCACAACCACAGCCTCTTCCGCGGCCTTGATCTCGTAGAAGACGCGAAAACCCTCGTGGTTGAATTCGCGATAGTGCAGTACGCCCAACTCGCTGGCCTGGCGGCTGATAGGAAAGGCGAGCGGCGCCGTCGGGAGCTGGGTCTCGATGGCTGCGATCAGTGTGGTGATCTTGGCAAGGGCATTCTGCTGGCCGGTGTGATCCGCCAGATGATGAATCTGATCTTCCAGACTGAGGGCGGCACATTCGGTGAAGCGCAGCGTGAAAATCATTCCTTGGCGAAACGCCGAGCCAGGCGCTCCTTCAATTGGGCGGCCGTCTGGTGCTGCCCCTCGCCATCCTCCCGCGAACTCATGGCCAGCAGCTTGACCAGGGCGATGGCCTCGTCGCGGCGCTTGCGCTCTGCATAGGACTCGATGACATAGGCCGGCACCCCGTTCTGCGTCACGATCATGGGCTCATCGAGATCGAGACTGGCTGCGTGGCGCTTCAGGTAGCTGATGGTTTCGGTTTTCATGCAGGTCCCCCGGCCGAAAGCCTGGTTTTCCCGACAGGGATGAACCAGGCGCATTAGATGTGCTTCAGACTACCAGCCGCGCATCCGTGAACCAAATACAGACCGAATAAGAACTGAATGGCTTGCGACTACACCGGCGCTCCGCCGTGAATCTTGAGGCTGGCCTCCAGGTGCTCCAGCCAGGCGCGCACGGCCGGCAACTGACCCCGGCGGTGGGCATAGGCGGCCTGGAGGTGACCGCTGGGGACGGACCAGGCCGGCAGCAACCGCTGCAGGCGGCCCTCGTCCAGTTCGGCCTGACAATAGATCAGCGGCAGCGCGGTATAGCCGAGGCCGGCCAGGGCGGCGGTCTTGCGGACGCCGAAGTCATCGATGCCTAGTCGGGCTTCCAGGATCAGCTCGCGCCGCTCGCCCTGGGGGCCTACCAGGCGCAGATGCACCTTGCGATCCACTTCGAGGGCGCCGAGCAGCGGGAGGCCCAGCAGGGCCTCCGGTGAATCCAGGGATCGCCCGGCGAGCAACCCGGGGGTCGCCACCAGCACTACTGCAGCCTGGCGCAGTCGCCGCACTACCAACCCCGGTTCCTCATCATCGAGGTCCCGTACGCGCAGGGCGACGTCCACCCCTTCGTTGATGATGTCCACCCGCCGGTTCACCAACAGCAGGTCCAGCTGAACCTGGGGATAGCGTGCGAGGAACTGCGTCACCACCTCCGGCAGGTACTGCTGCGCCAGGGCCACCGGGCAGGACACCCGCAGCGGCCCCCGCGGTTCGCTGGACAGGCTGGCGGCGGTTTCCGCGGCACTCTCCGCCTCGCGCAGCAGCGCCTGGCAGTGCACCAGATAGCGTTCGCCCAGGGTGGTGAGGGTCAGGGTACGGGTGGTGCGCTGCAGCAGGCGGGCGCCCAGGCGCGTCTCCAACTCGGCGATGCGCCGCGACAGCCGCGACTTGGGAATGCCCAGTAGCCGGCCGGCGGCAGCGAAGCCCCCGGCTTCCACCACCTTGGCGAAGTAGGCGAGATCATTGAGGTCTTGCATGGGCGATTGTCCTATCCATGGGACGATGCATCACATTCTACGGGACTAATCGAGTATTCGACTTATCGCTAGTCTGGACCCATCTCTTCGAACCCTAGAGGACCGTCGCCATGAAACTCCTGCACATCGATTCCAGCATCCTCGGTGATCATTCCGCGTCCCGCGCCCTGAGCGCCAAGGTCGTCGCCGCGCTCAAGGCCAGCCATCCGGAGCTGGACGTGATCTACCACGATCTCGCCCATGATTCGCTGGGCCACTTCTCCGCCGCCAGCCTGGCCGCCGGTGCCACGCCGGCCGAGCAGCGCAGCGCCGAACAGCGCGACGAAGCCGAGCGCAATGCCCGCGCCCTGCAGGAATTCCTCGCCGCCGACGTGCTGGTACTCGGTGCGCCCATGTACAACTTCACCATCCCGACCCAGCTGAAGGCCTGGATCGACCGCATCACCGTGGCCGGCACCACCTTCCGCTACGGCGAAGCTGGTCCGGAAGGCCTGTGCAGCGGCAAGAAGGCGATCATCGTCGCCACTGCCGGCGGCATCCATGCCGGCAAGCCCACCGGCATCGCCCACGAGGACTACCTGAAGCTGCTGCTGGGCTTCCTCGGCATCACCGACGTCCAGATCGTCCGCGCCGAAGGCCTGGCCTATGGCGACGAAGCCAAGGGCGCCGCCCTGGCCAGCGCCGAGCGCCAGATCGCCGAGCAGTACGCCTGAGTCTGGGTGGCCCGCACCGCCGGCCTCTATTCCACAGGGAGGGGTGCAGAGCAGGCCGGCCGGTGGTGGCCGTTACACTGGTAGGTGCGGGAATTCACCAGACTTCGGTCCGAGTGAAGCGGCCCTCACCCCCACCCCTCTCCCCAAGGGAGAGGGGAGCAAAAGCCCAACGGTCAAGCTTTGTGGAGCTCTGGGCACCAGGAGCCAGCCAGTGCACCGCCCCGCTCTTCCCCCTCTCCCCTTGGGAGAGGGCCGGGGTGAGGGCAACACGCCCCCCCTCAGCTGAATCCCACCACCGGATGCGGCACATAGGGCGCTTCCAGGGCAGCGATCTCTTCATCAGTCAGCTGCAGCTCCAAGGCCGCCACCGCATCGTCCAGATGCTGCGGCTTGGACGCCCCGACGATGGGCGCGTCGATCCCCGGCTTCTGCAGCAGCCAGGCCAGGGCCACCTGGGCGCGAGGTACGCCGCGGGCTTCGGCGATGCGTGCCACAGCCTCGACGATCTGCCGGTCGGAGTCCTCGCTGGCGGTATAGAGCGTCTTGCCGTAGGCGTCGCTTTCGGTGCGCGCCGTGCTGGCGTCCCAGTCGCGAGTCAGGCGACCGCGGGCCAGGGGACTCCAGGGAATCACCCCGATGCCGGCATCGCGGCACAGTGGCAGCATCTCCCGCTCCTCCTCACGATTGAGCAGGTTCACGTGGTTCTGCATGGTGGCGAACCGCGTCCAGCCGTGGCGCTCGGCGATATGCAGCGCCTTGGCGAACTGCCAGGCATGCATGCTGCTGGCACCGATGTGCAGCGCCTTGCCGGCCTTGACCACGTCGTGCAGGGCTTCCAGGGTCTCCTCGATGGGCGTCTGGTAGTCCCAGCGATGGATCTGGTAGAGGTCGACGTAGTCGGTACCCAGCCGCTGCAGGCTGGCGTCGATGGCGGCGAAGATCGCCTTGCGCGACAGGCCGCCGACGTTGGGCTTGTCCCGCAGCGGGAAGTACACCTTGGTCGCCAGCACGATCTCCTCGCGCACGGCGTTGGCCTTGAGAAAGCGGCCGACGATTTCTTCGCTGGTGCCATCGGAATAGCTATTGGCGGTATCGAAGAAGTTTATCCCCAGGTCCAGCGCCTTCTTCAGCAGCGGCAGGCTCTGGTCTTCCGGCAGGGTCCAGGGGTGGTTGCCCCGTTCGGGGACGCCATAGGTCATGCAGCCGAGGCAAAGGGGCGAAATCTTCAGGCCGGTCCGGCCGAGGTTGCGGTACTTCATGGGGGCCTCCAGAGGTTGTCGAAAAGGGTTGACCACGCAGGTCTCGGATCGACTGCAACGAACTTCCCAGCTGCCGCCTGGTTCTAGATGGATTCTCTATCCACAACCGGAGACGCTCCATGACGAAGAAATATGCTTCCGCGGTTTGGCAAGGCGGTCTGAAGGATGGCAAGGGCCATATCAGTACCGAGAGCGGCGCGCTCAAGGACAATGCCTACGGCTTCAACACCCGTTTCGAGGATACCCCGGGGACCAACCCCGAAGAGCTGATCGGCGCGGCCCATGCGGGCTGCTTCTCCATGGCCTTCTCCATGTTGCTGGGCCAGAACGGGCTGACCCCCGAGCGGATCGAGACCAAGGCCGACGTCACCCTCGACAAGGTCGGCGACGGCTTCGAGATCACCACCATCGATCTGACCATGAAGGCCAAGATCCCTGGTGCCACCCAGGAACAGTTCACCACCATCGCCAACCAGGCGAAGGAAGGTTGTCCGGTGTCCAAGGTGCTCAAGGGCGCCAAGATCAACCTGAACGCCACGCTGGAAGGCTAAGGGTCGGGTACTTGCCGGTGCCACCCAGGCACCGGCAATATCGCGTCATTAAGACCGGCAGCGCCAGCCTGCCCAGCGGTTAAACTGCTCCGACCCTGCCCTCGGAGACCCAGATGAACGACTCCATCTTCATGGCCCTCTTTTCGGTCCTCGCCCTCCTGCTGCTCGGTGGCGGCGTCTACGGCTGCGTCATCCTCAACCGGCAGCGCAAGGACATCGAGAAGAACGACAGCGAAGGCTGATCCGGACGATACTCAAACGTCCAGACGTCAGCCGCCCAAAGAGTCCGACGATCCCTCTGCCGCGGTGACCCACAGCAGTGACATTCGGGAGGCGCAGGCCGCAGGAGTTGTCATGCTTCATTCAGGGGCTTTCGCCGACCCGCGAGATAGCGCACGCCCTCGGCACCGAACACTTCGGAGTGAGGCTCGTGGGCGGCCAGGTGGAAGACGTCGCCGATGCGATAGAGACGTTCGCCCTGCTCGGTACGAATGCGCAGGTCCCCGGCGATGACCAGGGCCTTGGCTTCGAAGTCATGGGCATGGGAATCCAGCCGGCCATGGGCTTCGCGCTCCACTAGAACCGGCGGCTGGAAGCCCTCGCGGGCAAGCTGTTCGCTGAAGGTGGCTCGATCCAAGGCAGACTCCGGTCGTGACGGTGATTGCCTCAAGACTAGAACGGCGGCTCATTGGCGACCACTGAAAGCCCTCTATCACGGGCCACTGCATAGGCTATGGGCGCCAGCACACCCTGGATAGAGGCTGGGCAGACGCTGGAACCTCGGTCACCCGAGGTTCCACGTGGAGCATCACCGCTCCAACTTGCGCTCGACCTCGGCGGTCTTTTGCTGGAGTTCTTCCGCCTCCTGTTCCTTGGTCTTGATGTCGGTCGGGGTGATGACCTTGTCGATGCCATCGGTCGGACTCGACTCCGGCTGCTGGATATCCTTCTTCACCACATCCACCGGCCGGCCCGCCTCATCGACGGCGGGTTCGTTGGGCGGGGTCTTGCCCAGATGGGCATCGGAACGCTGGTCGCTCATGGCAACAACTCCTCGGTAGGTTCCCAGATTCGAGCCCAACGACCACCACGGAGTTCGCCGACCACTCAGCGGGGTGTCCGGACCCGCTCCAGGTAGGCCAGCAATTGTCGCTGCTCGGCTGCCGCCAGGGGTGCGAACACCGCTTCCAGGGCCTGTTGGCGCGGTGCCTGGGCGTGCTCCAGCGCCTTACGACCCTGGTCGGTGAGATGCACCAGCAGCGCCCGGCGATCCTGGGGATGGGGTTCGCGCCTGACCAGGCCGTCACGCTCCAGGGCATCGAAGGCATCGGTCAGGGTACGGGGGGCATGGCGCAGCTGTTCGGCGACCTCGCCCGGACGGCAGGGCCCCAGCCGTTCCAGCACCATCAATACCTTGTAGCGGGCGAAGGACAGGCCGGAGGCCTTGAGCGTCTCATCCAGTTGTTGGCGCATCTGCCGTTTGAGATCCAGCAGGGCCTCGGCGATGGCGGCAGCGGTTGACATACAGATTTCTTGCCTCGAATATAGTGAGGAACCTCAATGAATGGTACCTCTGCAATGGCGACATCTTTTCACAGCCCCGAGGGCGATGCCAGTGCCCGCCACCTATTCCAACGCGTACGCTTCGACCTCAAGCGGCGTTGGGCCACCGTCGTCCGTCGCGAAGACCTGGGCGGCGACCTGCTGCGCCTGACCTTCGGCGGCAGCGACCTGGCCGATTTCCAAAGTGCGGCCTTCGACGAACACGTGAAGCTGTTCGTCCCCGCCGACACCACCCCCATCCGCGCCGCCAGCCCCGAGCAGCTGGTGGGTCGGCACTACACGCCCCGTCACTACGATGCCGCCCGCGGCGAGCTGGCCATCGACTTCTACCTGCATGAAGCCGGGGTGCTGACCACCTGGGCGCGCCAGGCGCAGCCCGGTGCCGAGCTGATCATCGGCGGGCCCAAGGGCGCCCTGGTACCGCCCGAGGATTTCGACTGGTACCTGCTGGCCGGCGACGAGACCGCCCTGCCTGCCATCGCCCGGCGCCTGGAGCAGCTGGCCGCTGGCGTGCGGGTTCTGGTGATCGCCGAAATCGCCCGACCGGGTCTGGAGATCGCCCTGCCGACCGCGGCGGCGGTCGATCTCCGCTGGGTCTATCGTGAGCCGCAGCCCGAGGCCCTGGTGCAGGCGCTGGAGAATCTGGAACTGCCCACCGGTGAAGGCTATGCCTGGATCGCCGGTGAGGCCGCGCAGGCGCGGGCGGCGCGCCAGGCACTGCTGGCCAAGGGGCTGCCGCGGGATTGGGTCAAGGCCGCCGGCTACTGGAAGCTCGGCGAAAGCGACCAGCACGTGAAGGTCGAGGATTGAGCACCAGCGCCCCCCTCGCCGACGGCCTACCACCGCCACGCCGTTACCGCGCGGTCGCCGCCCTGCTGCTGGCCATCAGCATGACGGTGCTGGACAGCGGCATTGCCAACCTGGCGCTGCCCAGCATCGCCGAGGCGCTCGACGTCTCGGCCGCGGCGGCGGTCTGGATCGTCAGTGCCTACCAGTTGAGCCTGGTCGCCCTGCTCTTCCCCCTGGCCTCAGTGGCCGAGCGCCTGGGCTTGCGCCCGGTGTTCGCCACGGGCGTGGGGATCTTCGGCCTGGCCTCCCTGGGCTGCGCCCTGGCCCCGGGCCTTGGCGGGCTGGTGGCGGCCCGCGCCCTGCAGGGCGTTGGCGCTGCCGCCATCATGTGCGTCAGCGCGGGGATCGTGCGGCTTTCCTACCCGCGGGATCGCCTGGGTCGCGGCATCGCCGTCAATGCCCTGTGCGTGGCCCTGGGGTCGGCGGCGGCGCCCAGCCTGGGGGCGGCCATCCTCGCCCTGGGCGGCTGGCCCTGGCTGTTCGCGGTCAATGTGCCGGTCGCGCTGCTGATCGGCCTGCTGGTACGCAACCTGCCCGACAGCCCGCGGGCGCACCGGCGACTCGATCCCGTCAGCGTGCTGCTCAATGCCCTGTTGTTCTGCGCGGGCATCGGCGGTCTCGAACGCCTCGGCGGGGCCCCGCTGCAAGGCCTGGCCCTGCTGGTGCTGGCGGCAGCCAGTCTGCTGCTGCTGATCCGCCGCGAGCGGGGCCTGGCGGCACCGCTGCTGCCAGTCGACCTGCTCGGC
>CAUQPA010000062.1:0-12130 GCA_963519325.1 uncultured Pseudomonas sp.
ACGCTGGTGCCCTGGCGTGCGGACCAGTAGGCCATGTCTTCCGGCGTCGGGTTGTGGTTCAGGTAGCCCTTCATGTTGCCGTACACCAGCGGCTTGAAGCCCATCTGCACGGCCTCTTCGTGCAGCGCCGCCAGCGAACCCGGCTGGTCGCCCTCGGCCTCGGTCAGGAAGCCCTTGCCCGCCAGATAGGAACCCGTCGTCACCTGCAGCTCGGCATTGATGGTGACCACCTTGATGCCCGCTTCGAAGGCGCGCTCGATGATCTCGGTGCCGTGGTAGGGGTCGCCGCTGCACTCCACCAGCAGATCGCAATGATCGATGAGGTCCGCCACCGACTGGGTGAGCGCCTCGGTCAGCGGATAGTCGGTGACCGTCGCGATGGGCCGGCGGGTCAGGACGCGGGTGACGGTCATGTCGTCATAGTGGCGGCTGATCAGCCGGGCCAGGCAACGCGAGATCATGCCGGTACCGACGATGCCGATACGAGTGACAGGGGTTTGGGAGGACATAGGATCGATTCCTTTCAAAGAGAATGTCGGTGGCGAGCGAAGCCACCATGCGAAGTGCCGATCCCAACTACGTGTCCGATCTCTTGCCACTGGAAACGGCTTCCAGCAGAAATTCTAATGACTGGGATCAATCTTTCCGTGCGACTCGAAGCCAAAGCAAAAATTCATGACTTCGCAACAGATAGCGACCAATGGCTGCAGATCGCTACTTTTTTCTTGGCCGTTCGTCGACAGCCTTCTTAACTCGTCGGTTCCGCGCGCTCCGTGCCCACCCCGCCGCGCGCCCAATAGCCGCGGCGAAACAGGTCACGCTCACCCAGGACCAGCAACAACACCAGGAAGCCCAGCATGGCCACGCTGATGCTGACGATCAGCTCCAGCAGGCCGACCGGCTTGGGCAACAGGAAACTCAGCAGGGCCACCGCACTGCCCGCGCTGAACCAGCGCAGCAGTAGCGACAGGTGCAGTCCGCCCAGGGAGTGGCGATAGAGCGCCAGCGCCATGAATACGGCCTGCAGGAAGGCACCGGTGGTAAAGGAATAGGCCAGGCCCTGGGCGCCGAATGGCTTGTAGAGACAGGCATCCAGGGCCACGGTGATGAAGGAGCTCGCCAGGGTGGTATAGAGGAAGGTTCGGGCGCGCTGTTGCGACAGCAGGGCGCGGCCCCACAGCAGGGCCAGGCCCATCCAGGGCAGGCCCAGGGCGTAGGCCACCACCAGGGTCGCGGTCGCCGCGCTCTGCTCGGCGCCAAAGGCGCCGCGCTCGAGCAGCACCTTGACCACCGGCTCCGAGTAGCTGAACAGCACCACCGATGCCGGCACCAAGAACAGCAGGGTGCCGAGCAGCGCCTTGCGCATCAGTGCGCTGTACTTGTCGGCATTGCCCTCGTTCCAGCTGCGGGTCAGCTCGGGAAAGATCATCGCCAGGATGGACAGCGCATAGAGCGTGAGCGGAATGGTCACGATGCGGTAGGAGAAGGACAGCATGGTGATGTTGCCCTCCGCCAGCAGCGAGGCGAAGAAGCGCTCCGCCAGCATGCAGCCCTGCTGGGCGCCGGCGGCGAGCAGTACCGGGGCGAAGGTCAGGGCGAAGGGACTGCCCTCGGGCTTCTCGAAGGCGACCGAACGCTGGCTGAGATAGCCTAGCCGCCGGTGCTGGATGACGATCAGCAGCACCTGGGGCAGCAGCATGCCGGTGAATAGCGCGATGCCGCTCGGCTGCAGGATGACGATGGCCAGGATGGCGCCCAGGTTGAGCATCAGCGTCCGGGTCATCGGCAGGATGAAGATGCGATCCAGGTTGAGCAGCGCGCCCTGGCAATAGAGGACGGCCTGGACGCAGATCAGCAGGGTGCCGACGGCGAAGACCAGCTTGCCGGTCTCGACCTGCTCATCGCTCCAGCCCGGCGCCAGGGCGTGCATCAGCCAGGGGCTGGCCAGCACCCCGATCACCGACAGCAATAGGCCGAACAGGCCAATGCGCCAGTAGAGCCAGCGGCCCACCTGCTCGTACTGGGCATTGCAGTTGTCACGGATGCGCTGCAGATAGGGGATCATGGCGTCGCGCAGGGCGAGGCCGAAGAAACTTTCGAAGAACACCGGCAGGATGAGCGCGACGAAGATCAGGTCGGCCTCCCAGCTCACGCCGAATTGGCGGGCGATCAGCAGGTCGCGCAGGAATCCCAGCAGGAAGCTGGCCACGGTGATGGCCAGGATGATGAGTGTCGAACTCACGCCCGCACCTCGGTCGGCACGTATTGGCCACGCGTGGAAATAAGCGGATGACTGAAGATGGCAGGCATGGGCGGTCTCGTTCCGTGAGCCGGAGATAGTCCGGATAAAGGCGGGCAGAACTGCCCATTTGGTCCAGACTCAGAGACCACCTTCCGCCTTTAAGTTTCCGGGGGCAATTTGAGCGGCGCGCAAAAATGTCGAACGATTGGCAAAATGCCATGATGGGGCCGTGGTCAGCCGCCGAGCGGTCGCCCTTGCAATCCTGAGCCAGGCCAACTACTGTATATATAAACAGATACAGAATACGAGGTGACGCATGGCCGTCGAAGTGTTGTATCGCAGCAGCCGAGATCCGGAGCGCCTGTTCATGGATAAAGCCGAAGCCGATCGTCACGACAAGATGCTGGAGTTGGCGGAGTCGCTCGCCAGCGTACTGGACAAGGCCGTTCCCGGTCTTGCCGAGCAGCAGTGCGAAGACCTGGGCCTGTTCATGGCCCGCAACCGGGAGATCTTCGCCCGCGCCTTCCGCAACCAGCCCGATGCGCTGGGTGAGCTGGACCTCCCCAGCTAGCCGGAGGCGGCGACCCTCGGGTAGCCTGGGAAGAGATCTGAGCCGGAGAAAGCCTCTTGTCCCTTCCCATCATCTTCGATACCGATCCTGGCGTGGATGACGCCCAGGCCATCGCCCTGCTGTTCGCCGACCCCGCCTTCGAAGTGGTCGGCCTGACCACGACCTTCGGCAACGTCCCGGTTGCCACGGCCACGCGGAACGCTCTGCTGCTCACCGAGCTGGCCGGGCGCGACACGCCCGTGGCCGCTGGCGTGGCCGAGCCGCTGGTCAAGCCGGCCGGCAACCATGCCCTGCACGTGCATGGCCAGGATGGCCTGGGCAACCAGCAGCTGCCCGCGCCGAGCCAGACGCCCCACGCCCTGGATGCGGCACGCTTCATCGTCGAGCAGACCCGCCTGCGGCCGGGCGAGATCACCCTGGTGGCGGTCGGGCCGCTGGGCAACCTGGCGCTCGCCCTGGCGCTGGATCCCGCGGTCGCCCAACGGGTGCGCCAGGTGGTGGTGATGGGCGGCGCCATCGTCGAGCCAGGCAATGTCACGCCGGTGGCGGAAGCCAACATCTTCTCCGATCCCCATGCCGCGGCGCGGGTATTCGCCGCGCCCTGGCCACTGACCCTGGTGGGCCTGGATGCCACCCACCGGGCCGTCCTCGACCCGCCACGCCTGCAGCGGATCGCCGCGCAGCAGGGCGCCCTGGGCGAGGTCCTGGCGCGGAGCTACGACTTCTATGCGGACTTCTACCGCAGCGTGAAGGACATCGACGGCTGCCATCCCCATGACAGCTGCGCCCTGGCCTACCTGCGCCGACCCGAGCTGTTCCACACCGCCCGTGGCCATCTCAGCGTGGGCACCGAGGGCCTGGCCGAAGGTCAGACCTTCTTCGCCCCCGAAGGGCGCCTCTATCAGGACGGCCGCTGGTCCGGCAATCCGCTGGCGACGGTCTGCCTGGGCATGGACGGCCCCGCCATGGTCGCCTGGATGGAAGAGGTGCTGACCGCCGCCAAGGCATGAGCCACGCCTGGCTTCACCGAGGCGTGCCGGAGCAGCCGCACCGGCGCCTGCCGTCGCGGCAGACTGCCCGGCAGATCCCAGGCATGAAAAAGGCCCCGTGAGGGGCCTTCTTGCTCAGCCGGATCAGTTGACCTTGGGATCCAGTTCGCCGCGGGCATAGCGCTCGAACATGGCGTCCAGGGAGATCGGCTTGATCTTGGAGGCCTGGCCGGCGGTGCCGAAGGCTTCGTAGCGGGCGATGCAGACGTCGCGCATGGCGGTGACGGTCTTGGCCAGGTACTTGCGCGGGTCGAATTCGCTGCGGTTTTTGGCCATGAACTCGCGGATGGCACCGGTGGAGGCCAGACGCAGGTCGGTGTCGATGTTGACCTTGCGCACGCCGTACTTGATGCCTTCGACGATCTCCTCGACCGGCACGCCGTAGGTTTCCTTGATGTCACCACCGTACTCGTTGATGATCTTCAGCCACTCCTGGGGCACCGAGCTGGAGCCGTGCATGACCAGGTGGGTATCCGGAATGCGCGCATGGATTTCCTTGATGCGCTGGATCGACAGGGTGTCCCCGGTCGGCGGCTTGGTGAACTTGTAGGCGCCGTGGCTGGTGCCGATGGCGATGGCCAGAGCGTCGACCTTGGTGGCCTTGACGAACTGCGCGGCTTCTTCCGGATCGGTCAGCAGCTGGCTGTGGTCCAGGGTGCCTTCGGCGCCCACGCCATCCTCTTCACCGGCCATGCCGGTTTCCAGGCTGCCCAGGCAACCCAGTTCGCCTTCCACGGACACGCCGCAGGCATGGGCGAAGGCCACGGTCTGCTGGGTGACGCGCACGTTGTAGTCATAGTCGGACGGGGTCTTGCCGTCGGCCTTGAGCGAGCCGTCCATCATCACGGAGGAGAAGCCCAGCTGGATGGAGCGCTGGCAGACGTCGGGGCTGGTGCCGTGGTCCTGGTGCATGACCACCGGGATGTGCGGGAATTCTTCCACGGCGGCCAGGATCAGGTGACGCAGGAAGGGAGCGCCGGCGTACTTGCGGGCACCGGCGGAGGCCTGGACGATGACCGGCGAATCGGTCTTGTCGGCGGCTTCCATGATGGCGCGCATCTGCTCGAGGTTGTTGACGTTGAAGGCTGGGACGCCGTAGCCGAATTCGGCGGCGTGATCCAGCAGCTGACGCATGCTGACGAGTGCCATTGGTGATTATCTCCCTACAAAGGCGGTGGTGGCGCCAGCCTGCATGAGCGGCTGGCAGGGTTCAAGCGGCCGACCCCTGGCCGCCCTGGATTAATCGGTTCAGCTGACATTCGCCGCTTCACGGCGTCCGGCAGCCACGACCGATGAGGTCATTGTTGGCGATCCAGTAGACAAGTCCCTGGTCGCCGCGGATATGGAAGGCCACCAGCCCGTCGGTATAGGACTGGCCGTCGGTGGCGGGTTCGCGGTTGAGGTGACGGATCAGGCCATCGCCTTCCAGCTTGAGGTCGACGATGGACTGGCTGCGATCCACGTAGCGCCAGTCGAAGGCCGCCTTGGAGTCGCAGACCCAGTGGGTCCAGCCACCGGTCTGCTGACCGCCGCGGCCGGCGCAGCCGGCCAGCAGGGCGACGCTCAGCAGGCCGAGGAGCAGGCTAGGGCCTTTCACCGGGCGCAACCGCTGGCGGGTCGACCGGCGTTGGCGTTGCCGGTGAGCGTATCGACGCGCTCGCCATTCTGCGCCGTGGGCGTGGCCGCCGCAGCGGGCGGCGGCGCGAAGACCGCACAGGCCTGGTCGGCGGAGCCACCGGCGCAACCGGCCAAGGCGAGGACAGCGGAACAGACGAGCAGCGGCGTACGCATGGGGATCACTCCTGGGCGCGTTGCTGGAGGACTTCCACGGCCGGCAGCACCTTGCCCTCGACGAATTCGAGGAAGGCGCCACCGCCGGTGGAAATGTAGGAGACCTGCTCGCCGATGCCGTACTTGTCGATGGCGGCCAGGGTGTCGCCACCGCCGGCGATGGAGAAGGCGTCGCTATCGGCGATGGCCTTGGCCAGGGTGCGGGTGCCCTCGCCGAACTGGTCGAATTCGAAGACGCCGACCGGACCGTTCCAGAGGATGGTCTTGGCCGACTTCAGCAGGTCGGCGAATTGCTGGGCGCTGACCGGGCCGATGTCGAGGATCATGTCGTCGTCGGCCACGTCGTTGATCGACTTGGTGGTGGCCTGGGCGGTCTCGGCGAATTCCTTGGCGACCACCACGTCCACCGGCAGCGGCACGCTGACCTTGGCGGCGATGGCCTTGGCGGTGTCCACCAGGTCGGCTTCGTACAGCGACTTGCCGACCTTGTAGCCGGCCGCGGCGAGGAAGGTGTTGGCGATGCCGCCGCCGACGATCAACTGGTCACAGATCTGCGCCAGGGAGTTGAGCACGTCCAGCTTGGTGGAGACCTTGGAGCCGGCGACGATGGCCGCCATCGGGCGCGCCGGGTTACCCAGCGCCTTGCCCAGGGCGTCCAGCTCGGCGGCCAGCAGCGGGCCGGCCGCGGCGACCTTGGCGAACTTGGCCACGCCATGGGTCGAGCCCTCGGCGCGGTGGGCGGTGCCGAAGGCGTCCATGACGAAGATGTCGCACAGGGCGGCGTATTTCTTTGCCAGCTCATCGGCGTTCTTCTTCTCGCCCGCGTTGAAGCGCACGTTCTCCAGCAGTACCAGCTGACCGGGCTCGACCTGGACACCGTCCAGGTAGTCCTTCACCAGCGGCACCTCGCGGCCCAGGGCCTTGCTCAGGTAGGCGGCCACCGGCGCCAGGCTGTTCTCTTCGCTGAATTCGCCTTCGGTAGGACGGCCCAGGTGCGAGCAGACGATCACCGCGGCGCCCTTCTCCAGGGCCAGCTTGAGGGTCGGCAGGGCGGCGACCAGACGGGCGTCGCTCTTGATCTGGCCTTCCTTCACCGGGACGTTGAGGTCTTCACGGATCAGGACGCGCTTACCCTTCAGATCGAGGTCGCTCATTTTCAACACGGACATACAGGCAATCCCTTAGTTGTGCTTGTTTCAGGTGGGCTTGGCGATGCGCAGCCAATGGCCGGCGACGTCGAGCATGCGGTTGGCGAAACCCCATTCATTGTCGAACCAGACCAGCAGGTTGACCAGCCGGGGGCCGGACACGCGGGTCTGGCTGCCATCGACGATGGCCGAATGGGGATCGTGGTTGAAATCGCAGGAAGCGTGGGGCAACTCGGTGTAGTCGATCAGCCCGGCCAGGGGGCCGTCCTGCGCGGCGTCGCGCAACAGGGTATTGAGGGCCGTCGCACTGGTGTCCTGGCCGACGATGCAGGTGATGTCGAGGCAGGAGACATTGACCGTGGGGACGCGCACGGCGCGGGCCTGGATGCGTCCGCCCAGTTCCGGCAGCAACCGCTCGATGCCCCGCGCCAGGCCGGTCGCCACCGGGATGATCGACTGGAATGCCGAGCGGGTCCGCCGCAGATCTTCGGCATGGTAGGCGTCGATCACGGGCTGGTCGTTCATGGCCGAGTGGATCGTGGTGATGGAGACGTATTCCAGACCCAGCGTCTCATGCAAAAGTTTCAGCACCGGGACACTGCAGTTGGTGGTACAGGACGCATTCGAGACCAGGGTCTCGTCACCGCGCAAGCTGTGCTGGTTGACGCCATAGACCACGGTGGCGTCCACGTCCATCTCGCTGACCATGGGCTGGGAGAACAGCACCCGTGGCGCCCCGGCGGCGAGAAAACGCCCGGCCTCGGCACGGGTGCTGAAGGCGCCGGAGCACTCCAGCACCAGGTCGACGTCCAGCGCCGGCCAGTCCACCCGCTCCGGTTCGGCCTCGCGGCGGATCTCCAGCGCCTGGTCGCCGATGCGCAGCCGCTCGCCGTCCAGCGCCACCCGCCCGGGAAAGCGGCCATGGGTGGAATCGAAGCGCGTCAGGTACTCGAGGCTGGGCCGGTCAGCCAGGTCGTTGAGGGCGACGATGGAAAGGCCCGTCGCCGCGCCGCGCTCGTGCAGGGCACGCAGGACGCAGCGACCGATGCGACCGTAGCCATTGAGAGCGAGGCGATAGCGGGCAGAACTCATGCGGGGACGGACTCGAGCGCTAGCGAAAGGTCGATTATGCGGGCGTTCGGCGACGAATGGGAGTCGCCGCGGTAGCGAGCCTGCCGTTCTCACTACAAAAAGGTGCCCTCCTTGGCAGAGCCGAAAAATTTCTGCCGTCTGGCTTGGCGTCGCTGCGGTATCCGGCGCGGATCGCGGTCTGCGCTGAAAGGCCGGAGGTAGTCCTAGCCGCGCGAGGGCTACTCGGGTGCAGACCGCGACACCCGTGGTGTCGCCCATTCGGATCAGGCTTACAGGCTGATAGAGGGCGACCATGACCTAGATCAAAAACCCCACTTATTGTGCTGTAGAAAATAAAAAACACCATATGTAGTATCTTGGCCGAACTTGAGGCCCTAGTCGGACTCAAAGGAAAAGACCCACGCCACCCTGGTCAATGCCGGCTGGCGAGAGGCTTTTCCTTTGCGTTCGCCCCACTACGGACAGGAGTCAGCCATGACCATCACCATCTACAGCAAGCCCGCCTGCGTGCAGTGCAATGCCACCTATCGCGCCCTGGATCGCCAGGGGATCGCCTACCAGGTGGTGGACATCGAGCAGGATGCCCAGGCGCGCCAGACCGTGGAATCCCTGGGCTATCGCCAGGTGCCGGTGGTGGTGGCCGGTGACGACCACTGGGCCGGCTTCCGCCCGGACAAGCTCGGCCAACTGGTGGCCTGAGGCCAGGGCCATGGGCGAGCTGCTGTATTTCTCCAGCACCTCGGAGAACACCCACAGATTCGTCGAGAAACTCGGCCTGCCGGCGCGGCGCATCCCCCAGGATCCCGCCGCCGAGCCGCTCAAGGCCCGCGAGCCCTACATCCTGGTGCTGCCCACCTATGGTGGCGGCGGCAGCAAGGGCGCGGTGCCCAAGCCGGTCATCCACTTTCTCAACGATCCGCATAACCGCGCCCTGATCCGCGGCGTCATCGCCGCGGGCAACACCAACTTCGGCGAGGGCTACTGCCTGGGTGGACGCATCGTCGCCCAGAAATGCGCGGTGCCCTTGCTCTACCAATTCGAATTGCTCGGGACGACGGAGGACGTCGACCGGGTGCGCACGGGAGTGAACGACTTTTGGCAACGTCAGGCCTGACCCCGACTGGCAGCGAGGCGGATTACCACGCGCTCAACGCCATGCTCAATCTCTACGGTCCCAACGGCGAGTTGCAGCTGGACAAGGACCGCCAGGCGGCGCGGCAGTACTTCCTGCAGCACGTCAACCAGAACACCGTGTTCTTCCATAACCTGGACGAGAAACTCGGCTACCTGGTGGACAAGGGCTACTACGAGGCGGCGGTGCTGGAGCAATACGCCCCGGCCTTCGTCAAGGCGCTCTTCGAGCGCGCCTACGCCTACAAATTCCGCTTCCAGAGCTTCCTCGGCGCCTTCAAGTACTACACCAGCTACACCTTGAAGACCTTCGACGGCCAGCGCTACCTGGAACGCTACGAAGACCGGGTATGCATGGTCGCCCTGAGCCTGGCGCGCGGCGACGAACACCTGGCCGAGGCCCTGGTGGACGAGATGATCAGCGGGCGCTTCCAGCCGGCCACCCCGACCTTCCTCAACGCCGGCAAGCGCCAGCGCGGCGAGCTGGTGTCCTGCTTCCTACTGCGCATAGAAGACAACATGGAGTCCATCGGCCGCGCGGTGAATTCGGCGCTGCAACTCTCCAAGCGCGGCGGCGGCGTGGCCTTCCTGCTGAGCAACGTGCGCGAGGTGGGGGCGCCGATCAAGCGCATCGAGAACCAGTCCTCCGGCATCATCCCGATCATGAAGCTCTTGGAAGACGCCTTCTCCTACGCCAACCAGCTGGGCTCGCGCCAGGGCGCCGGCGCTGTCTATCTCAATGCCCACCACCCGGACATCCTGAGATTCCTCGACACCAAGCGCGAGAATGCCGACGAGAAGATCCGCATCAAGACCCTCTCCCTCGGCGTGGTCATCCCCGACATCACCTTCGAGCTGGCCAAGCGCAACGCCGACATGTACCTGTTCTCGCCCTACGACGTGGAACGGGTCTATGGCGTGCCCTTCGCCGACATCAGCGTCAGCGACAAGTACGCGGAGATGGTGGCCGACGCGCGCATCCGCAAGCGCAAGATCAACGCCCGGGAATTCTTCCAGACCCTGGCGGAGATCCAGTTCGAATCCGGCTATCCGTACCTGATGTTCGAAGACACGGTGAATCGCGCCAACCCCATCGCCGGGCGCATCAACATGAGCAACCTCTGCTCGGAGATCCTCCAGGTCAACACCCCCAGCCGCTTCGACGAAGACCTGGGCTACGAGCACGTCGGCCAGGACATCTCCTGCAACCTGGGTTCGCTGAACATCGCCCGCACCATGGATTCGCCGAACCTGGGCCGCACCGTGGAGACCGCCATCCGCGGCCTCACCGCGGTCTCGGAGATGAGCGACATTCGCTGCGTGCCCTCGGTGGCCGCCGGCAACGCCGCCTCCCATGCCATCGGCCTGGGCCAGATGAACCTGCACGGCTACCTGGCCCGTGAGCACATCCACTACGGCTCTGTGGAAGGCCTGGATTTCACCAATCTCTACTTCTACACCGTCACCTACCACGCAGTGCGCGCTTCCAATCGCCTGGCCATCGAACGCGGCCAGAGCTTCCAGGGCTTCGCCGATTCCAAGTACGCCAGCGGCGAGTACTTCGACCAGTACACCGAGGGCGACTTCACCCCCCGTACCCCGCGGGTGGCCGAATTGTTCGAGGTCGCCGGCATTCGCCTGCCGACTCGCGAAGACTGGCAGGAACTCAAGGCGTCGGTGATGCAGCACGGCCTGTTCAACCGCAACCTCCAGGCCATCCCGCCGACCGGCTCGATCTCCTACATCAACCACTCCACCTCGAGCATCCATCCCATCGTCGCCAAGGTGGAGATCCGCAAGGAAGGCAAGCTCGGCCGCGTCTACTACCCGGCGCCCTACCTGGCCGACGACAACCAGGAGTATTACCAGGACGCCTACGAGATCGGTCCGGAAAAGATCATCGACACCTATGCCGAGGCCACCCGCCACGTCGACCAGGGGCTGTCGCTGACGCTGTTCTTCCGCGACACCGCCACCACCCGCGACATCAACCGGGCGCAGATCTACGCCTGGAAGAAGGGCATCAAGACGCTCTACTACATCCGCCTGCGCCAGGCCGCCCTGGAAGGCACCGAGGTGCAGGGCTGCGTGTCCTGCAGCCTGTGAGGAAATCGCCATGAACGCATCCGTCAAAGCGCCGCGCCTGAATCGCATCAACGCCATCAACTGGAATCGCCTGCAGGACGAGAAGGACCTGGAGGTGTGGAATCGCCTGACCGGCAACTTCTGGCTGCCGGAAAAGATCCCGCTGTCCAACGACATCCCCTCCTGGGCGACCCTGACGCCCAAGGAGCAGCAGCTGACCATCCGCGTCTTCACCGGCCTGACCCTGCTGGACACCATCCAGAACGCGGTGGGCGCGCCGACCCTGCTGGCCGATGCCATCACCCCCCACGAGGAAGCGGTGATCGCCAACATCGGCTTCATGGAGGCGGTCCATGCGCGCTCCTACAGCTCGATCTTCTCCACCCTCTGCTCGACGCCGGACGTGGACGAGGCCTATCGCTGGAGCGAAGAGAATCCCTATCTGCAGACCAAGGCCGACCTGATCCTCGCGCGCTACCACGCCGAGGACCCGCTGCTGCGCAAGGTGGCCAGCGTCTTCCTGGAATCCTTCCTGTTCTATTCGGGCTTCTACCTGCCGATGTACTGGTCCAGCCGGGCCAAGCTGACCAACACCGCCGACCTGATCCGCCTGATCATTCGCGACGAGGCGGTGCACGGCTACTACATCGGCTACAAATTCCAGCAGGCCCTGGCCAAGGAAAGCTCGGAGCGCCGCCAGCAGGTCAAGGATTTCGCCTACGAGTTGCTGCAGGACCTCTACGACAACGAGGTGGCCTACACCGAGGACCTCTACGACAGCGTGGGCTGGAGCGAGGACGTGAAGAAATTCCTTCACTACAACGCCAACAAGGCGCTGATGAACCTGGGCTTCGAGGCGCTGTTCCCCAGCAGCATGACCGACGTCAGCCCGGCGATCCTCGCCGCCCTGTCGCCCAGCGCCGACGAGAACCACGACTTCTTCTCCGGCTCGGGTTCGTCCTATGTCATCGGCAAGGCGGTGAGTACCGAGGACGAGGATTGGGATTTCTGAACTTGATCG